>JAZDFP010000071.1:0-6221 GCA_043807745.1 Planctomycetota bacterium | reverse complement strand
GTAACCGGTATAATGAAAGATTTTATGGACCGTTTAGTCCCTACTTTAGATGCCCGTTTTGACAAAGATGAAAATGGAGAATGCCGGCATCTCAACACATCAGGTAAAATCCCAAAACTTGTAGTGATTTCCAATTGTGGGTTTCCCGAACAGAGTCATTTCCAGGTCTTGAAGTTACTCTTTAAAAGAATAGCGCGCAATATGTGCAGCGAGGTGGTGGCTGAGATTTATCGGGGTGGCGGGGCATTACTTGAAGCGAAATCATTACTACTCAAACCTCTTATCTGGAAATATAAGAGACTATTACACAAGGCAGGACAGGAAGTGGTTAAAAATGGTAAACTCTCAGAAGCAACTAAAATAGAATTGGAAAAGCCGCTCATATCTGACGAACAATATATCAAAGGCGCCAACGAGTATTTTGACAAGATATTGAAGCAAACCAAATAAGGAAGCAAATACCTTTTTCACTTAGATTTGTCTGATTTAAAATCACCATCTATCCCGATAAAATAGCGGAGAAGAAAATGTGTGGTCTGTCCCCGAAATCCCCCCAAGGATACCTCATGAATATACGAGCAAGATTGATATTAAGCGATTCGAACAGATAAAAAATCTCGTGGCGAAATTATAGAAGCTGGGAATTCAATCTTTTTCTACCATTTCAATCTTATGTTTTCTAATCCATTGCCAATATTTTTTCTTTTTGAGCAAACGGGCGCTTGCACGGTCCAAGATACAAATGACTCGAGGATGCCATTGGAGAACCGATGCCGGAACATCAGCCGTAATTGAACCTTCCACCATTTTCTTCACGATTCCTGCCTTTGCATTCCCCCTGGCTAAAATAATCACTTCTTTTGCCTCCATAATCGTGCCAATTCCCATGGTCAATACAAAACGAGGCTTAGATTGTGCTGAGGTAGGTATAAGAGTTTTAACACGGGTACGGGAACTGAGTGAAGAGCCGGGTTCATTAAAACCAATGTGACCATTTTTACCAATTCCCAACATCATCAGGTCTATTCCGTCCATGGCTTTAATCTTTTTCTCATAATTCTGAGATGCTTTTTCTAAGTCCGGCTTCGTGCTATCAAGTAAATATATATTAGACCGCTTAATATTGATATGACGAAGCAAGTTGTTCCAGAGATAATAATGGAAACTGTGCTTACTATCAGTGGGCAAACCTACATATTCGTCCAAGTTAAAGATGCGGATACGGGAAAAATCTAAGTTACCCTGATGGTATGCCCGGACAAGTTTCCGATAAACACCAAGTGGGGTTTTGCCTGCGGGTAAACCCATTACCAAGTTTGGTTTTTGGTGTAATCTATCTGAGATTATGCGGATACACTCCTCACATAATTTGTTATAATTAGATGTAATTATGATTTCCATACAGATCGTCCCCGGATGAAAGTCTCCCGCACATTTAACTGTTTATCCAGAATCAATAGGGTGGCATCTTTACCTGGCTCTAAACTACCTATTCTTTTGTCTAATCCGATTATTCTGGCCGGGTTTAAGGAAGCCATTCTTATAATTTGATAAAGCGGTAGTTTAATCCATTGGGTAAGATTCTTAACCGCCTGCAGTAAACTGATAGAACTTCCGCCTAATTTCCCGGTCTTTTTTATCCAAACCGCACCATCTTTTACAATATATTTAGCTTTATCATATCTAAAAGTGTTACCCGGGTCTAAGTTTAACCCTACCGAATCGGTTATGAGAATTATTTTATCAAGGGGTTTACATTTTAATACTAACTGAATAGCAGGTAATGCAAGATGGATTCCATCACATATAATTTCTACAGAAAGTTCATCCATAAGCAAAGCGGATTCTAAGATACCGGGTTGGCGATGGTGAATTCCGCGCATTGCATTATAAAGATGGATAATATGGGTCAACCCATTCTGGATAGCGAGTTGCATCTGCTGAAATGAAGCCTCGGAATGACCTGCAGCAGAAATAATTCCACATTTCCTCAGATGCCTGATTATTTTCATGGCACCTGGTAATTCCGGTGCCAGAGTCATTAACTTAATAAGTCCGCCCGAGACCTTTTGAAACCGGCTTATTTCTTGAGGCCGTAGATTCCGCAAATATTCTTTTTTATGTGCCCCGGCTCTGGCGGGATTAATCATAGGACCTTCTAAATGGACGCCTAACATCTCTGCGCCATTGTCTATGATATCTTTACTGTCTTTTAATCTTTCTAAAGCCTTCATAAGTGTTTTTGAGGGGAGACTTTGAATCGTAGGAAGGAATCCGGTCACGCCATACTTAGCCAAGATTCTGGTAACTCGGTTAATTTCTTCTCTATCACAAACACCAAAAATGACCCCATCGGCCCCGTGAATATGGATGTCAATCAAGCCGGGTGAGACATAATGCTTAAAGGCATCAACGACTTGTATATCTTTCCTGTCTTTTTGTCTGGTTAGTAGTGCCTTGCCAATCCGGGAAATCTTTGTTCCCTTAATAAGAAGGTCTGTGTCTGGTAAGATTCCCTCAGGCGTGATAAGGGCTCCGTTTTTGATTAGAATTCCCCGGTCTTTCATTATTATACCTTATTATTATTTTCTTAAGAGAATCTTGGTTTGTTGTCGCAGGTTGTTACACTAAAATGCCCTTTTTAAAGTTCCAAACGATAGCTATTGCGGCAAGAACAAATAGTCCAAGGAAGATGAAGCCGATTAAGACATCACCTAAAATAATCTTACCTATTCCAAAAAGCATTGTATAAACCATCACGACGCCTAAGAACCAATTAAAGAGTTCTTTCTTTAGGCTATATTTCGACTTGAAATCACGAAGCGTTGGGTCTTGACTTTCAGCCTCTTTTGCAATCGGTCCCCAGAATCCTCCCGGTTTTATTTTATTATAAAAGGCTAAGAGCGTAGACTTATTCGTAGGTTGGGTAATAAAAGTTACGATGAGCCAGATTACGGTGGTAATACCGACATTCATAATAAAACATAATGACCAATCAATCTTGAGTAATTTCCATAAGACAATCGCCAAGACAAAGGCACTTGCCATAGCCGCTATTTCTGTCCAGGCATTTATTCTCCACCAAAACCATCTTAAGAGATAGACCAAACCGGTCCCTGCGCCGATTAGAAGGAGTAATTCCCAGGCACCAACGATGCTCTGCATAATGTATGCCGTAATCCCGGCAACTATTACAATCAGAATGGTAAGTAATCGCGATATTAATACATAGTGTTTGGTTGAGCCGTCTTTCTTGAGGAATCGTTTGTATAAATCATTTACCAGATATGAGGCGCCCCAATTAATATGAGTATTAACCGTTGACATAAAAGCCGCCAGAAATGATGCAATCATAAGTCCTTTGAGTCCAACCGGAAGTAATCTTGACATCATTTTGGGATAGCCGAGTTCCGGGTCATCTAACCCCGGATAATAAACCAGGGCTACCAAGGCGACCACTATCCATGGCCAGGGGCGCAAGGCATAATGGGCAATATTAAACCAAAGTGTAGCAAAGACCGAATCCTTCTCGCTCCTGGTTGATAAGATGCGTTGGGCAACATAGCCGCCTCCTCCAGGTTCTGCACCCGGATACCAGGTAGACCACCAGAGTACTGCCAGATAGATAAAGAAAAGTAACCACCAATCCGAATTAGGTGCGGGGAGAAAGTTCAATTTGGTGTGGTCGGCTCCATATATGGCGACCAGTCTGGTCTTCAATTCCCCAATCCCGCCTATATCACTGACCGCTAAGATAGCCAATATAATGGCGCATATCATTGCCAGAAGAAACTGGAAGAAATCTGTAGTAACCACGCCCCAGTAACCTGAAGCCATGGTATACAAGAGAGTAATACCCGTACATATTACGATAGTCTGGAATTTAGGCCAGGTTGAAGTAACCTCAATGACCTTGGACATCCCGAGAATAACCCAGCCCATAATAATACAATTTATCAGGATTCCAAGATAAACGGCCCGGAATCCCCGTAAAACAGCCGCCGGTTTACCGGAATATCTTAATTCAGTAAATTCTATATCTGTCAGGACTTCTGAGCGGCGCCACAACTTGGCAAATACAAATACGGTAAGCATCCCGCTTAAGGCGAGACACCACCATAACCAATTACCGGCAATTCCGTTTTTACCATTGACGATACCCGTAACGGCTAAAGGGGTATCTGCCGCGAATGTGGTAGCAACCATTGATGTGCCCGCAATCCACCAGGGTATGTTTCTATTTGAGATGAAATAATCTGAGATACTTGAACCGGCTTTTTTGGCATAATACATCCCTATGCCTATGCTGATGACAAAATACCAGATGATAAAAGTCCAATCTAAACCGGTAAGTTCCATAATTATTCCCCTTTTTGTCGGGCGGCAAAAATGCCTAAGACGACTAAAACAGCACCGCCAAAAAATTCACATATCTGAGTGATAGTATTTGGGGCGTAGGCAATTGCGATAAAAAATGCTATCCCCATCCCGATGCAACCGAGTCCCACAGGGAAAAAAGGATATGTGTCTTTTGGTTGTTCTTGCATTATTTCTAAAGATTATATCCCAATTTATCAGGCTGTCCAAAAAGTTACAGACATCTTGCTATGACAGCCATAAAATAGTCAAGGTCTCTGGAATAACCGTCTTTATACCCGAAATATATTTATCATCTCCTTTTTGTCAAGATTTTGCAATAAGATTTTCTTAAATAATGAAGCCTGATTCGGGGAGCAATATTAACCCAACCAACACCAGCCATTAGAGATTCCATGCATATTTCCGTAAAGACTGAGAAAGATTATTAAAAGTGTCCTTGTCTGGTTTTATATCACATTTCCTCAGTGCGATAAGATATGCCCCAATAACCGGTGGAAAAACTGGTGGCACAAAGTTAACCATTGGAAATGCTTTTCTGATAGTCCTCTTGAATGGATTAAGGAGCAAACCACCGCTTTTCCAGACCGAACCGATATAAGAAACTTTTATCCCGCTAATGCGGGACATCTTTAATCTATTTACTGATGCAATAACACCAAGCGCCAAATGTTTTCCTGCCTGTCTGAAAATATCAATGGCAATTTTATCGCCCTTTCTGGCTGCCTGATAAACTATCTGGCTCAGCGCGCTTATCTTACTCAAACTCATCTCTTTGGCGTAGATTTCGTTGATAGTCTGGTAATAATCGGTTATCCTGAGTGCTTTAAGAATACTTTTAGTTAACAGGGTTGGCTTTCCTCTCCATCATAAGCCATTGCGGCGGCTTGAAGCCCGGCCCGGGCAATCCAGTCCGCACTGCCTTCATTCCCATAAATCGGTCCCCAGCCACCCACCCGCACTTTATCACCCTGCTGATTCCGGCCAAAAATTATTGAACCGGTACCGGCAATGACAATTATTCCGGGATTACCTCTCAACGCACCCTCTAAAGCAATCACCATATCACCCGTAGTGCAGATTCGTCCACCCGATGATACGCCAGGGCTGTCCGAATGATGAACTTTTATTCCGGCAAGCCCAACCTTTTGGCGGGCAAGTATTTTTCTGATTGAGTTATTGATGATTTCACTGCCTTCTCCGTTAACACCGACGCCTGCAGTCCCTGCGCAAACATAACTTATATCCTTGCGGATGACATTCTTTTTCCTTAATACTTGTTTAATGGCTTGATGAAGGGAATCCTGAACGATTTCTCTTCTGTATAAAAGATGATTGGCTGGTCCGCCTTCGCCTTTGGCTAAAACCATACCCTGAAGGTTAATCGCCAAACAAATAGTTTTCGTTGCACCGCCATCAATCGCTAAAATAATACTCATTAAATTTGCGATTCTTCCGGCCTGCCTGCCCGCCCGAAGGCGAGGTCTCGCATAAGGCGGACAGCAGGCAGGTATTTTAATGGGTTAATATGTATTCTTTTTCCTTATACGACAGATTAGTTTTTATGCCCGAACCGATGCTTTCATCAAGTACGGAATAACACCTTCTCTTTCTGAAACAATCGCGTTGCCAGGAATAACGCAATTGAGGCATAAAATCCCATTGACAAGATAATCAGCCCGATATAACCCCAGTTATACTTGCCGGTAAAGACTTCCCTGAGCACCAGGCTGACATTAACTATGGGCACCCAGACCCATTGCAAGTTTAGTTCCATACCGGGCGCCATCATCGGAATAACCGCGGGCATAATTACCAAAATCATCAATGGCGAAATATACGAT
>JAZDFP010000070.1:0-7529 GCA_043807745.1 Planctomycetota bacterium | reverse complement strand
GGGATTATATTAGTTAACGATTCTGGGAAATCTGAACTTGTAATAAGTACTACTGTTGGCACAGAAATCCGTCAGGCAGTGGGAACTCTATTAAATGAAATATTGGTTCCTGACCCTGCGGCAGTGGATTTAGTTCAGTCGTCTCTATACACTACTGGCTACGATATGTTTAGTTTAGTGGGACGCAAGGTCGGAACCTATACAAGGGAGATTACTCTACCAGAATTTCCCAAGTTTATATTAATAAGATATGACAATAATTGGAACTTGGTTGAAGAAAAAGTTGCTTCATATCGTGAAACCATAACGATTAGCGAAAGAGATGAAAAAGAATTAAAATCAGCAATCATTGATGGCAATGGGCAGGTAGGAATATCTGGTACCGAACTTGCGGAGCCGTTAAAGATAGATATTAGTGAATATATTAATTATAATAAAACCAATTTTATTCCATACGGAGGCCGCCCCTATAATTATCTAAGATCGTCGTTTATATTGGGTTGTACTGATGGTTGTTATTTACTCAAGACCGAAACAGGGTGGAGTAAGGAGGTCGGGATTTTTACCGAAGGAGTAGCAAGTGTTTATGTTAAAGTAACATCAACTCAACCATTATCGGGAATTTGGCTGAGAGGTATCACATCAGAATTTCAGGTTTTTCCATACGTTGGACAGCCTTATATAGCAACTTTTACATATTATCCAAGAACACGATGTTATGCCATTCCGCCGGAGATTAAATTAGTAAGAAAAAGCGTACCCGAAGATAACACGATTGAATTATATGTTGAAGACGAGCAGATTTTTCCGGTTAATATTTATGATGAATCTGACAATTTAGTATATTCCGCTCCGCCATCTAACGAGACATTTATTGAGTACAAAACCGCAGTTCAGACACCACAACCATCCATAATAACTCAACCTCTTAAGAGTTTAGATATCTGTGGTGGGCCACTTCGTTCAGGATATGCACCTTCAGAGCAGAATATAGAATTGCAATTTATCAACTCTACAGACCGCTATGCCCTCTATCGTTCGGGACCTATTGTTGCTACTAATATTGAACTACCGCCTGAAGGCGTTATTATTACTGACCCTGTTACTATCTTACCTAGCGGACAAAGAGTTATTCAATCTGTAATTCTTGGAACATTATTCGCCGGAACTGGTAGCGACAAGGTTGATGTAAATGGCATGGAGATAAATACTAAAAAATATCCTAATCTTCTTTACCCAGATGGCGAAAGCACTACTACACTTGATGTTACCGTAAATGTTAAAAAGGTACCAGCAGTGATTTTATTTACTGCAGATAAAGGTACGGTAGAATCTTCAAAAACCGTTACTAAAATAGGGGAACAGACTATTGGTGTTATATATACATCTCCAACAGATATTGATACTGATAGTGCTATTGTTAATATAACTGCTACACCTCAAGATGGGCAGGATGAGAAAACCCGAGTAAAGTTATATCTTTATAAAACATATAATATTAGTGAAATTATCTCCAATGATAAATTCACAAATATTCCCGCTGATTTTAATTCTGCTCAAAAGATAGAAGACTGGCTCAAAATACCGCATCACCCCAAATCCAATCCTACTATTATTTCATGTTTGGCTGGTCGCCAAGGTAACGACGGAAGGCTCGTCTCTCAGGTTATTTGGGATTCCTGCAAGGAAAGATTTCAATATACCGGCTCGCAATCGGGCAGTGCCAAACACTATTATAAAACCACCCTAAATCCATCTTTAGCTTTGGTCACACTGCAGAAAGAACAGGGTTTAATCGGCATAAACAACGACGATCCAAGACTAACGGACGAACTATTGAATTTTGCTATGGGTGCAGGAGTTTCCAGTAATCTCAGAGACCAACTTGAATATGGAGTAGAAAGATTGAAGAGATGGTATCTTTATGGGGACTATATTGAAGGAAAACAGAGCAAGAAGGGTAAATATTTAGAGGTTGGATACCCTTACCTCTATAAAGAAATAGGTTATCAATATAAGGATGGTTCAAAAGGGCTTGTTAAAGTATCTGTTATTGTTAGTAATAGGACCACTTATTCGCTTTTTAAGTATACGCCATATGTGAATTATAATGAAGTAAGCAAGGGCGGGAATTGGTTGTTCCAAAACTTTTGGAAGCAGTATGGTTTTGATAAATAAGGAGAAATATAAATGAGGATAACAACAGTGTTTTTACTTATTCTTATAATCGCGGGCTGTAATTCTATGTGTTTTAATAATATTGATAGGTGCTATCAAATATATCCTGTTAAGGAAGCAAAAACAATCCCTACAATTGATAATACTAATAAAGATAAAATTATAAAAACCATATTCTTTGGCGAGGAGATTAGGAAAGCGAATAAAGAAGATGAGGATTGTGATTATCTTGTTATTGGAGAAAAATGGGCACAGTCTTTTATACGAGAAGAAGAAGCGGACAAAAAGTATGTATCTATTGATAGCATCCTAGACTGCCATTCCCTTCCCTATAGCGAAAATCAAATCGTAGTAACATTGAATATATATACACCTTCTGTAGGGCAGATGCTGATATATCATGTTGCTGTGGTCATACTTGGTGAAAACAAAAATAAAGATAATTATAAAATACTTGCGGAATATTATGATGTGGGTAAAACTTTTGCCCCTTCTGTTGCAGTTGACCTTAATAATGACGGGTTAATGGAAATTGCTTTGTTTCAAGGGCAGTTTTGGGGACATCCATGGGGTCATAAATTTCTTAATGTGCTCAAAAGTGAAAACAATTCTTTGGTAAACATTATGGAAACAACAGTTAATTCTTTTAATTACGTTTTGGATACCGAGATAGGAACAGTTTCTGAGAATTATGAATCCTCAATAGAAATAGACAAGAATAACACTTTGGGTTATTGTGCCATTGTTAAAACCGGACTGCAGATATGGACTCCTCATTTTGTTGAAGGAGTAGAAGAACTAGACGAATCTAGACAACCAGTATCATTAATCAAAGTTGTAAGAGAGATATTCAATTGGGATGGCAAAAAATATAATTTGTCCTCTGCGCAAATTTTATTAGAGTATAAACCTTTATGGCTTTCATCAGAACATTGAAGGGCTGAAGGGACACTTCCCGTTGGATGAATATGGCTATTTTGCTCTAATGCAAGGTGGAGTGAATGAAAAATCAATGCGATAATGCCAATCAAATTTTGGTGACAGTCCCTACCCGGAGAAAGCAGGTATTTAAACCAATTTCCAGCCTATCATTTTCTGTAAATCAGGGTCATTTTAGACATTTGTTATCGTAAGGAGAGATGATTTAGACCTTTACCCCCTGTCCTTGTTAACTCATATCTTGACCATCAAAATAATTAGCAATGACCAGATGTACCTGCGACACACACACGCCTGACCCAGTCGGGCAGGTCTGCACAAGCCAAAAATACCCGAAAACTAACGGGAAATTAACCAAACCTTAAAACCGCTTCTGTTTTTCATTCAAACAGGAGGAGGGGGTAGGGTGGGGGGTAACACCCCATAGCATACGCTGATATACAACACACGCACGGCTGATACGTAATATGCCATACGCTGATATACAACATACCATATACTGATGTATAAGATACGCACGGCTGATATATAACTTACCCACGGCTGATATGTAACATACGCACGGCTGATATACAATACACCCACGGCTGATATGTAATGTAGGGCTTGGTCGTATGGTGTCACCAATAACCATACACACACCATAGCGCCCACTCGTATAGGATAGACGCTATGGAGTATTGGTGTTTATGTATTGGAGTGTGGGTGGACATCCACTCTCATCGGGGGGTGGAAAAAGAGAGATATTTGTTGTAATAGATACCCACCTACCTACGGGGTTTCTTATGGCAGGCGGAATACATCACTTTTCTGCAACTTATTTATTGCCATATAGTTATCCCTATTAGCGGGATCCCGTCGTCCAGAGGGATAGCATCAATTGTAATAACTCCTTATATTTTCCGATGTTACGATAACGATTTTATAACTTATTGCATTATAATGAGTTGTGATGGTTGAATGTCCAGACGGTGGGGGGTAGGGTAGGGGGAGGTATCGGTTTGATAGAGTAAGGGTCTCTGTTTGTTATAGTAGCCGTATTAGTGTGAAGCATTAGCCGTGCTATGGTGAAACAGTAGCCGTGTTAGTGCGAAGCATTAGCCGTGCTATGGTGCCAAGGTAACCGTATTGCCTTAAAGAAGTATGTATATCACTGCTTCTGCGAATGTTCAATCCCGGTGACACAATACGTAATTAATGGCAATGTCATCAATTGTGATTTCACCGGCTTTACCCCGATTCTTTATTCGTTCTGTAACTCAAAAAGGACTTTATCTATTGCTTTAAGCACATCATCATTAGGGTCTGTTAATAATTTGGTTATTTGCAGTATTGCTTCTCTGGCTTTTAAATCACCAAGTGCATGGACTGCTGCTTCACGCACTTTTGGCTCCGGGTCTGATAACAACTTGATTATATTCGGTATTGATTCTCTGGCTTGAAGATAATTGAGTGCGGAAATCGCTGCCTGACGAACGTCACTGTCAGAATCAGATAACATTTTGTTTATTTCCGGTATAACTTCCTTGGCATTTAAATGTCCGAGAGCAGAAACCGCCATGCGGCGCACCACTACATCTGAATCTGACAATAATCTGATGATATCCGGTGTTGCCTGTTTTGCCTGGAAACAATCAAAGGCGAAAACTGCGGTTTCACGTATTCTGGGGTCAGAGTCTGTTGATAATTTCATTATAGCCGGTATCGCCTCTTTAGCCTGCAGATATATAAGGGCATTAACCGCTGTCTTACGTACCGATAGTTCTGAGTCAGACAAGAATGTGATTATATCAGGTATTGCTACTTTGGCTTGCAGTCTACTGAGTGTAGAAATTGCCACTTCCTGTATTTCTTTATTGGGCTCTTTTAACAATTTAATTATTTTTGGTATTGCTTCTTTAACCTGTAAGTCACCAAGTACAAAAATTGCTGCCCGGCGCATTTCTTCGTCTGGACTTGTCAGCAATCCGATTATTTCCGGTATTGCTCCCTTACCCTTTAAATGACTGAGTATAAAAAGTGATTGCCGGCGTCTTTTTGCAGATGGATGCGCTAATAATTTGACTATTTCAGGTACTGTATCCTGGAGCGGGAAATCATCTATAACAGTTAATGCCATCTTACGTACCGTTTCATCAGAATCTGATAATAAATTAATTACCGATGGAATTGCCTCTTGAATTTTTAATCTGCCGACTATAGAAAGAATCATTGCTCGCACCTCAGCATCGGGGTCTAATAACAATGTGATTATTGCCGGTATTGCTTCTTTAACATCGAACTTTTCAAGGAGAGCAATTGCCGCCTTACGCACCGTGGCATCTGAATCCAGCAATAATTTAACTATATCAGGGGTTGCTTCTTTAGCCTCAAACTTATCAATAATGTTAATGGCTGATTTACGAATCCCCGCATCCGGGTCTGACAATAACTTTATTACGAGCGGTATTGCTGATTTGAAGTCTAACTTGCCTATAGTAGTAAGAGCCAACCGGCGCACTCGGGCATCTCCATCAGATAATGATTTGATTATTTCGGAATATTCCATTTAAATACTTGATATCATTTTCCCCTGTTATTACCTATGGTATGAAAAAATCCAAGTGGCATTATCGTCTCAGGTAATTTGAGACCCTTCGCTTCGCTCAGGGTGAGATTGTTGAACCTTTTCAACAATCTCAATTTACTTGACCCAACAGTCGCCTGTTTTAATAACAGGCGTATTGTCGTAATAATACTTATAGATTAAATTCGGAACAAGTCAAGAAATTAGTAAACTGATTAAACAGATAAAAATAATATGGTTCGGCAAGATTATCATTAAGCTGAATCACGAGCCTGTCGAGGGATACTTTCCTTATACAGTAAAAAAAATAGTTTTAACTTATTTTCATTGACAAACCGAATAATAAGAAGTAATCTCATCAAAATATATCAATATCTAACCCCCAGACTTCAATAAATTACAATTACACAATATGAGCACAGGATGGAACGGTCTTAAGAAATTCGTTTTCCACCGCCAGAAAGAGCTGCCTGATAATTTATGGATGAAGTGCGAAATCTGCAGTAATCTGGTGCGTAAAGAAGCCGTGGCACAAAGATTGCAGGTTTGTCCCGAATGCAATTTCCATTTTTCTATCAGTTCTCAGGAACGCGTTGCTCTTTTAATTGATGAAAATACTTTTGAAGAATACTGGGCTGATTTAGAGTCAATGGATCCATTAAAGTTCAGGGCAATAAGTTCTTATCGCGAAAAAATAGCAGGAGACCAGAAACTTACAGGATTAAATGATGCCGTAATTACTGGTAAAGGAAGAATTAACGGTATGGAAATTATGCTGGGTGTTACGGATTCAAGATTTATTATGGGTAGTATGGGTTCTGTAGTCGGAGAAAAGATTGCTCGTGCTGCCGAAAAATCAACTGAACTTAAAATACCACTTGTTATCGTATCAGGCTCAGGCGGCGGCGCACGAATGTACGAGGGATGCCTTTCTTTAATGCAAATGGCAAAGACCTCTGCTGCTCTGGCTCGTTTACATCAAGTAGGTGTCGTTTATATCTCCGTATTAACCAACCCAACGATGGCAGGAGTAATGGCGAGTTTTGCCGGATTAGGAGATGTCATGATTGCCGAACCCAAGGCATTGATTGGATTTACCGGTCCACGTGTTATTGCCCAGACTATCGGTAAAGAATTGCCCGAAGGATTCCAAACATCCGAATTCTTGCTCCAACACGGTTTAATTGATAAGATTGTTGACCGAATAAATCTAAAATCAGAACTGGCACGAATATTAGAATATTTTCTATAACTTTTAATGGGATGATAAAATTATGATAAAAGTAACAGAAATAAGATGGCATGCCCGTGGAGGTCAGGGTGCGATGTTAGCGGCTAGGACATTAGCTCGGGTGGCAATATCTGAAGGTAAATATGCTCAGGGAATGCCTGAATTCGGTCCGGAACGAATGGGGGCGCCGATACGTGCTTATAACCGTATCAGTGACGGTAATTTCTCGCTCTACTGCGCTGTGGTCAATCCCAATGTCGTCGTGGTGCTTGACTCTTCACTGATGAAAACTATTGATGTTGCCGAAGGTCTTAATAAAGACGGTATTATCATCGTCAATACGAAGCAGCCGCCATCGGAATTGCGCAGTAAACTAAAACTTAATACAGGTAAGGTTTACACAGTAGATGCCACGGGTATTTCCGTAGCCGCACTGGGCAGACCGATGCCCAATACGCCGATAATGGGTGCAATTGTTAAGGTGACCGACGGTCTGGTAAAATTAGAGAGTCTTTTGGATGATATTAAACATTTTTTTGGCGATAAGTTTTCACCTAAAGTCGTGGAAGGCAATATTATTGCAATAAAAAGAGGATACGATGAAATAAAAGGAGA
>JAZDFP010000069.1:0-3965 GCA_043807745.1 Planctomycetota bacterium | reverse complement strand
AAGGTTGGGTTAAAACCGATAATTTAAATTCTGGTTATGCTAATTTTACTATGGATTATTGGGCTTATGATATAGAACGCAATAAATATAGAAGCGATGTTTATAATCCACTCTGGTGGAACCATAGTAAAATAGTTTCAGGGACTGCGACATCATGGGTAAAGATTACGATGAAGGTAATCGTCCCATTAGAAACAACAGAAATACGTATTGGTGGTGATTTTAGCGGTACAAAAGGTAAAGCCTATTTTGACGATATAACCGTTAATGGGGTGGCGGTATATGATTTCGAGAATGGGGTATCGATGAAACGGACCGTGGATGATCTCTTTCATAATGATGAAGAACCTTTCAGAAACAAATAACTAATATTAATCATATTAATCTGGGGACACATACTGATTAAATAAGAAATATGTATTATGTTCCTGGATTAATTATATGCAAGAAACCAAACGATTAATAACTATCATATTATTAATTATTATGATTTTGAGCGTCTTTATCGCTCCATTTATAATAATTACAATAACTAATTCTTTCACTGAGATTATCCGTGCCTCAGGGCTTTCCCTTCCCTTACCAACTAAATTCTTCCTCAGATTGAGTTATTTTCTAAGCGAGGTTTGGTATTTATGGCTCTTTCTATCATCATTGATTTCAGGTGGTGGCATTTATTTAGAGATAGTTATTAAGGGCAAAAAACGCTTGCTTAATTTCTGGTTCTTTCTTGGAATAACTTTAATCTATTGGCTGATGGTTTTTGGTTGCTGGATATCTATGCAATTAGTTCTGCTAGAAATTCGGTAAACAGCGTATCGTAGATTCTTACTGGTTTGGGGCTCGGGGGACATACTGATTAAATAAGAAATATGTATTATGTTCCTGGATTAACAGATGTGGCTACTATGGATAACTCATAGCAATATCGGTAATTAAGGAGATATAATATGAATAAATGGTCCGGTTTGGCTATTAAGAGTTTTATCTTTGGATTACTTGGATGGCTGATTCCTATGCCATTGGGAATATTATTAAAAATGAGAAAAATCGAGTTCGCTACCGAGATTCAAACCATTAATACAATAATTACTTTAATTACTTTATTATTATGGTTATTTGCGATTTTACTAGGTATTCGCTCTCTGCGAAATATTAAGTCAAATCCGACGCAAAAAGGCAAGGTGTTTGCAATACTGGGAATAATTTTAGGAGTAATAGCGATATTATCATGGGTAGGAATTATCGTAGGTATTTTAATTCAGTAATTAGTAATTCTGGTAATGCCATACCTAATTATAAAAAGTAGTGGTAATTAGGTTCACTTTCCAATTCTTTCTATCCACCAGAGGCGAGGGCGGGGAATTCCTTATTCTGCCCCTTCCTTGAAACCACTAATTAACACGAATTGACACGAATTGGTTAATGGTTTATTAGTCCCGCCTAGGCGGGATTCGTGGTTACATAAGGGCAAAATAGCTCAAAACCACCATTTTCGGCTATTTTCGTTTTCCCAACTCCTTATAAATCAACATCTTATATAGGCAGGGGGGAGGTACCCCACCCCCCTCATCTTAACCTCCGGCGGAGATTTACTTAACCTCTGGTGGAGATTTACTTAACCTCCGGCAGAGATTTACTTGACCTCCGGCGGAGATTTACTTGATCTCCAGTGAAGATTTACTTGACCTCCGGTGGAGATTTACTTGACCTCTGGCGGTGTTTAACTAAAGGGGCGGGGGGTATGCGAAAAATAGATATTTTTGTTTAAATCGGAGAATATTCTACCCCTACCCCGAATAATATAACAATGTGTCAACGAGGATAAACCTTGTTGTCTACCAAAAACATCGGTAGACAACGACCTTTACGGTCGTTGACCAGAATTTATGAATAATCAGGGCTACATCTTTTCTAATGGTGTGATTCCCAATAATGTCAGACCTTGACTGAATATACCTTTGAGAAGATGGACGAGAGAGATTCTTGCTGCTGAGATTTCGGCTGAATCAGAAATAATCCGATGGTATTGATAATAGCGGTTGAAGAGTGAGGAAAGATTGAGCAGATAGTTGCTCAATATAGATGGTTCATATTGTTCGGCTGATTGCTGGATTATATCGGGGAATTCGCCTAATACTTTTATAATGGCAATCTCTTCAGGAGTATTTAGTAATGCAAAGTTACAAGTTAGAGGTTTGAGGTTTGAAGTTAGTTGATTATATTTCTCCAATAAGCTTGCCAGCCGAGTGTGAGTATATTGTAGATATGGTCCTGTCTCGCCGTCAAATGATAGAACTTGTGACCAGTCAAAATCTACATCCTTGATTCGTTTGTTCTTCAGGTCATTAAATATGATTGCTCCGATACCGACTGCTTTAGTAACATTATAGATATTATTTGATGAAACCTTATCTGCCAGTTCTGATGGTCTATTTTGCATAATTGAAAGTGACCGGTGAACAGATTCTTCAAGAACATCTTCTAAAAGTATTGTAGTTCCCTTTCTGGTGGACATCTTTTGTTTATCTCCGGAGGCATCCTTGAAACGGACCAATCCGAAATCAACGTGGATACAGTCTTTAGCCCATTCATAGCCCATTAACTCTAAAACCTTAAACACCTGTCTGAAGTGTAGTTTCTGGTCAGAACCGACTACATAAATCATCTTATGAAATTTATAGGTATTATAACGATGTATTGCTGAAGCAATATCACGGGCAGCGTAAAGTGTAGCGCCATCACTTTTCCTCAATAAACAAGGAGGCATATTATATTTTGACAGGTCAACAATCAATGCACCTTCACTTATCTGTGTTAATCTTTTTTGTTCTATTTCTTTTATGGTTCCTTCTACAAAGTGATTATAAAATTCTTCACCTTGGTAAAGGTCAAATTTTACATCGAGTATACTATAAATACGCTCAAATTCCTTAATACTGTATTCTTTGAATCTAATCCATAAGTCAAGATTTTCTGGGGAGCGTTCTTCTAATTTCTTAAATTCCATGCGAGCTTTTTCTAATAATGTTGGGTCACTTTTACATCTCTCGTTATATGCTACATAACGTTGAGCCAGAAAGGATGTAGGTAAATCAGGATGAGCATAGGAATGTTCATCAGGTCGTTCATATAGGTTAGGATTTTCCTTATAATCTGCAATCAACATTCCGAACTGTGTTCCCCAATCTCCTATGAAATTAATCCCAACACATTTATATCCGAGAGATTCATATATCTTGTAGAGTGCATTACCGATTACTGTGGAGCGTAGATGCCCGATACCAAAAGGTTTGGCAATATTGGGGGACGAATAATCTATAACAATTGTTTTACCTTTGCCGTCATCAGATAATCCGATATTTTCTTGACTTAACACAAATTCCACAATCTTAGCGGAATTAAGAAATATATTAACATAACCGCCTGCAACCTGGACTTTTTCTATTAAGTCAGTAGATTGGATAACTGAGGCGATTTCTTCGGCTATTTGCTGGGGTGATTTCTTTCGTTCTTTGGCTAATCTGAAACAGGCTAATGAATAGTCACCCAATTCAGGACGGGCGGATTTTTCCAAATATGCTGATACCTCATCCGGTGATAGTTTAGCCTGTTTGATGATAGTATTAATTATCTCTTGTTTGATATTCATAAATAAGTATTAAGTATAAAAGTATAGAGTATAAAAGTCCATACTTACTACTATAAATGTAGCCGCAACCTTCAGGTTGCGTCTTGACGCCCCGAATGCCTTCGGGACGACTACATTGTATTACTTTGATAATATATTTTTTACCACTTCGCAGTCATCAAAAGGTTTGACCGTATTTTTGAATATCTGGTATGTTTCGTGTCCCTTGCCTGCAATAAGGACTAAATCGTTTTTACGAGCCAGAGATAATGCTTTTTTTATAGCTTCATAACGGTCCGGTTCAGTATAACAACCGCTTTTTCGTTTTATTCCC
>JAZDFP010000068.1:0-4725 GCA_043807745.1 Planctomycetota bacterium | reverse complement strand
ATCCATGCCTGATATTTACTGACCAGTTGACTGATTGCCTGCTGGTCGCCTTTAATCGCCCGTTTGATAATCTCTTTTTCCACAGTAACATATTCTATACGGAAGAATTATATAGTTCAATTATTTCTTGGGTTCATCGCTTATCTCTATTTTTTCATCATCTTTCTTGTCTTGGATTAATATCTTTTTACTGAGTGCCTTTCTGGCTATTCCTATCCCGGCAATACATATCAAAGTAATACATAATATAATTACTGCTATCAATCCAAATACTAACAACATAGCCTGCGGTGCATGAACCGGTAGATAATAAAAAACACCATAGATAAAAAAGCCCACCAACCCTAATCCTAATATCATTGGTATAAAAGCAAAAAGGAGTTTATTAATCCAGCTTCCAAATCCTTTAGGCTTATCTTTAACGGACTTTATTATTCTTGCGGTACCGCCTGCTATTTCTACTGAATCACCCTGTTGTTCTAAGTCACCTAATAATCTATGTGCCTCTTCTGCAGTGATTTTTCCTTCCTTTAACATATCTAATATTTTCATTGTTTCTTCGCTCATATCCATTCCTCCTTTCTTGAATAGTTAATTTTGTTTAGTGCGACTTTGAGCATAAGCGAATTAGTCGCACTTATCCCGAGCATAGCGAGGGATTACCCGCTAAAATACTTCGTCCTTCAGGACGGTTGTTTTACTTTCTATATAATACAGACACGCGAGATGGGAAAATGTTTCAGGAATTTATGAAAATAATACAAATATTTTGGATAGGATAAAAAGGGGAGAAGTCTTATCCTTATTATTTTAGCGGCGGTATATTTTGCGATATAATTCTTCAGCCAGTTTGGCATCCAGGGTTTTCAGGATTTCATACTCCTTTTTGGCGCTTTCTATATCGTCTGACATAAGATAGCAAACTGCTATATTACTATGTAAAGTGGCATTATCAGGTTTGATACGGATGGCTTCTTTATAGTGTTTAATCGCAGTAATAAAATCACCTAAGTTAATACTATAGACATACCCCAGAAGCCAGTGTGCTTCAAAATAGTTTGGTTTGATACGAATTACTTTATTTAAATACTCTATTTCTTGCTTATAGTCACCCATCTCAGCATAGGCAAGTGCGAGGGCATAATTAGCATCAGCATGGTTAGGATTGATGCTGACAGCCGTTTTGAACGATTCCATTTTGCTGTCATTATCACCGATGCCGGCATAGGCAAGACCGAGGACATAATAAGCATCACTATTGTCCGGATTAAGAGCAATGACTTTTTTTAATGATTCTATTGCTTTTTGGTAATCATTTGCATAATAGAAATCCAGTCCTGCATTATAATGAGTCAGTTCTTCATTTTCTTCCGGTTTATCAAGTTCATTAATCTTCTTTACTGTCTTACGTAATGCTTGAAGTCGTAATCTGAACCATTCAACATTATTTAATTCCTTCTCTTTTGCCTCAAAATATTTCAACTCCTCCTGGATTGTCATATAAGGATGGAAATAAATATTAATATCTTCCGTGGGTTCGAAATTTACAAGATTCCAGGTTAAGGCATAACTTTCCTTGGATTTTTCAGCCGAGTTTTTAGAATCAGTTGTTTTTATGCGATTAAACTTGCAATTGTCAGGAGACCAGGCTCTCAGGAGATTTTTAGAGACCCCATCAAGTTTTAGTTCAATAACGGCTTTCCCGATAGGCCCTTTCCAATCTGCACCGGTTTTCAAGATATAGCCTGTTTTAAACACATTGAACTCATTAGATAATTCTTTCTCTGTAATAAGATAGTTATTCTTTCCCGATACAATAGCAGACGGCGAGGGGAGCATTTCCAAATAACCATAATTTAAGCCGGGTCTGAGCCAATAAGTAACAATAACTTTTTTGGTAGCCGTCTTGGGAAAATCCATTTTCCACATCATCCAATGGTTATAATATATCGTTTTGCTGATTGATGAGGAGACCATTGCAATTTCTGTATTGTGTTCTTCTTTTGATGGGATTGTTTCCCCATCTACGATTACCTTGAAGTCAGAAAGGTCATTACAATTTTGCATCGGGAATCCGACGTCTAATGCTGTTTGTTCCCCTTCATTTTGCAGAGTAAAAGTAGCCTCGGTGTATAGTTTATAATCAGGAACAGAAGAATCTTTTATTTTCTCGGATTTTAGAGTTAGATTGACATATTCTTCTTTTAAGCAAATAGCGACAGTTTTGTTATCTTTAGGTGCAATAGATTCTGCTTTATGTAATGGGTCAGGACGTATATCGGTTATTCCTATATTAGCTATAATAGTTACCATTAATACTATCAGGCATACGGCAATATTCTTTTTCATTATATTTTATTCTCTGTTTTATTTAACAGTATAGGAAGTTATCCCTGACGGGACGGCTTCATTGTATCTCGCCCCCTAAGGGGTAAAATATAGTAAGCGTCTGCCTGCCGCAGGCAGGGATTAATCAGATGACTGCCGTAGGCGGTCACCCTGAGTCCCGCCTGGGCGGGACGAAGGGTCTACTAATAATGGTTAGAGATTCTTCCCCCCGTGGGGTCAGAATGACACTTCGTGTCCGTTAAATCCGCTTAATCAGTTTACTAATTTCTTGATTACTTTAAACGCCTTTTTGTATTCTTGTCCAGAGTCTTTTATCCAGTTGCGGTATAGCCTGCATTTTGGCAACTGTTTTTTCTATGTTGTATTCTACACGATAATGGGTTACATTTATTCCGTCAAAGGTTGCATAACAAGCGCGTTTATCATTATCACGAGGCTGACCGACTGAACCAACATTAACAATAGTTTTAGTTCCGGAGAGCAAGGGATATGGCTCATAAGATTGCCATTCGGGATGCATCAGGTAGAAATCAGTAGTGCATATATATGGGATGTGAGTATGTCCCAGGAAGCCAATTTCATCTACAGATTCAAAGTTTTCCCTGAGATTTTTTCTTACTTCGTCAGTAAGATTAAATAAGTCATCTTTTTTAATGACATATTCGTCGACAGAACCACGCGGTGAACCGTGTGCATATACAATACCACCGGAAAATGAATCGGATACCGTGCGATATTCATACGATAATGATTTGATAAACTTTTTTATCCGCGGGTCGGATAGATTGCCTTCAATAATTTGTTTGGTCCAGTTTATAGCGGCTTTAGCAGCCGGATTAAAATTGTTTTTATCCTGGGATAATGCTAATTCATGGTTACCGATTAGATTTATGATATTATGTTTGAAAGAAAGTAAAATGCATTCAATCGGATTGGGTCCGTATCCGATAAGGTCGCCTAATGATATAATAGTCACATCGTTGCCGAATCGGCTGTTTATATCTGTTAATACAGTCTCAAATGCCTCTAAATTACTATGAACATCAGATATAATTACCTGCATTATTTCCACACATTTTTGAGGAAAGATGGAATTGAGGAAGCCTCACGCGGGCCAACCATTACTTCCCATCCTGATTCTGTTTCTAATTTACCGCTTAAAGCCGCTACATAACCGGGTATGATTACCTTTTTGTGTTTTACTATTTGGGCGACATTATGTTCGTTTAATGCTTTAGTGATAATCTTTTCATTTAGTTTGTCGGCCGCATAAGCCGTTAGAACCGACATTCCTTCAGTATTTACAACCAGAACATAACTGGGGACCTTGCTTCCTTCTACTTCCGGCTCAACTGTAAAATAGGTCAGAGAAAAATTGGTCGTAACCAGAACAGGTGAATTCTCAGTAACATTACCTATCGGATATACCTTTGATTCTACCTGAATTGGTTTCTGTGGGTCGGTATAGATATTTTGACGGGCAGTAACTAAAGGTAACATCTCCCATAATTCACTGTTTTTCAGAACCACAATACCGGCGTATTTCAGAATAAAAGTGGCTGCAAATAGGGTTTCGTCCATAGCGTTAATGCCATCAGGTGAAAAGGCTATGATAGGAAATCCAAGTGGTCTGAAAGTTTTCTTTAAGGCAAGTCTTCTTATCTGGGTTATATCAGATAAAAGTTTATCCATAGTCGCTGAATTTGGATTAATTACTAATTCCTTTATGCCTAATGCCGTAATCTTAGGTGTAATGTCTGCTAATTCATCAAGATTATTACCTGCAACGCCTAATGGGCAATTGTATTTTTTTGCCAGTTCAGCCATTGCCGTGTAATTTTGCGCATTAGCCCCATAGATTAAAGTCTTACGAGTGCCGGTTATCTTCAGTCCTGCTTCCTGAATTGTGGCATTAAAACTAATCTGTATCAATGGAAGAGAAGAGTTTGATATGATAGTCTTACAAGCCGCAGCAAAGGTATCAGCGTTATTACTGACGTCTCTAATGGCAATAAGTTCTACTCGGACTTGTTTACCCACTCGGGCAAATACTAAATTTTGGATATACTTAGTTTTCTTCTCTATTTCCTGAGCAGGAAGATTATCGGGGATTTCTATGGCAATACCGGTTGGATGATAGAATGTTTGCTCGTGTCTGAATAAAACGGTTTCATTACCGATTTCCAATTTGGTATCGCCGGTGCCGATGGTTACAAGTTGAATAGGCGGTGCTGAGGCGCCTTCCAATGCGGCTTTTGCCTCGGCTGAAACATACGGACATTTATCTAATGAACTCTTTTTGGTGGCTAAAGCCATCGCAAAAGCTAAACAGGTTGGGACTCCACATTCCCCGCAATTTGTTTTAGGTAGAAGTTT
>JAZDFP010000067.1:0-7240 GCA_043807745.1 Planctomycetota bacterium | reverse complement strand
AGGCACATATCCGACTAATTTATTTATTTCTTCAGCACTCCATTCGCCCCAGGCACCACCCGCTCCAAAAAGACCGGGTAATATCAATCCCAAAGGACAGAGAATAATCAGTATCCCAATGCCAATCCATAATTTTGTACTGAGTTTCATAATTATTTTCCTCCTTCCTTAATAAGTTCAGGAGATTGTTTCTGTAAATACTTAACTACCAAGGCCGTCACAATAGCTTCCACCCATCCGAAAATCAAGAGATGCTCACCTGCCATAGCAGGCACCGCTACCCATAATCCGTATGGACAGTAAAGGGCTTGACCATCAGCCGTGTGGTGCAATAACGGTTGCAACCCGAATTCTACTCCGGTCAATAATGCCGCTATATTAAGACCGATGTATCCGGCTACACCAGCGGCAATAATCCTTCTGGTGGAATTTACAGGCGCATTATAACTGATAGCCTTATAAATATAATAACCCACAAACGGCAACACAAAAGCCATATTAAAACAGTTAGCGCCTATGGCGGTAATACCGCCGTCTCCGAATAATAAAGCCTGAACAACCAGTGCAACGGTTATGGCAATGCAGGCAGCCCAGGGGCCTAAGAGTATCGCTACGAGAACTCCGCCGACCGCATGACCGGTTGAGCCGCCTAATATAGGCACATTAAACATCATAATCACAAAACTGAATGCTGCGCCGATTGACAGCATCGGCACCTGTTTTGCCTTGAGGGTTTTCTTGACCATCCGTGAAGCCACCGCCCATATTGGTATCATCGCCACATAAAATACGCCGCAGGTGGTCGGTCCTAAATATCCGTCCGGTATATGCATGTTAATATCCTTTCTTTTAGAAACTGGTAGTTAACCCCGTAATTAATGTATAATTCGGACCAGTGTTATTAAGGTTTTTACGAATGGCAATATCCCAGTCAACATTTTCGTTAATGCCGTGGTTGATGCCAAGCGTGGTATCAAAATGATTATCAGAATTAAAAGTAGGTTCGTAGGTAAACTCCCATAATAGATTGATTGTTTTATTGAGCGGTTGCAGGAATCCTAGTCCCAAGAATCCATTGCTGTTATCCTGATTTTTAATCCTTGCCGGAGAGGTATAACCAATATTAGAATATACATTGAAATTACCGAATGATTTAGTCAGAACCAATAAAATCCCGATATCCGATTGACCGGTACCTAATCCGGATTCTTTATCCGCAGTAGGTAGTGTAACTGTTAATTTGGTCAGAAAAGCAGGTTGTGAGTTAGCTCCAGTTATTAAACTATATTTCATCTTGATGGTAATATCACCAAAGTTCTTGGAACTGCTGTCTGAATTGAGAGATTGTTGGAATGGCAATTCGAAGCCGGCATCCATTTTATCTGTCAAACCTAAATTAAAGACATAACCTACAGACAGTGTATTTATTTTTTGATTATCATTTTCTGCTTCAATACCCCATTCAATAGAAGGTTTATTAACAGGAGTGGTTCCGCAATCCTCTGTTTTCAGGGGACGACATGGGAACGTTTCTGTTGCTGTTATTAAAATCAGCAGCAACCCGCTAATAAATCCCACAGTCAATTTATTTAACATATCATTTCTCCTTTCTTATTTTATAGGTTGGTCTATCCATCCGCACCGGAGAAGAGCACGAATGTTCTCCTGATAGACCAACCAGTTTACTCAAGTTATTATTCTTAGTAATACAAATTTCATAATCGTGTTACCGACATATAAAAAAAATTAACCGGCCGAGGTCATTATTAAGTCGGAATGTTTTATTCCTTTAATTGTTCTGATATTGGACATAAGGTCCAGAATTTCCTTGACCTTCCCTTTTACTGATATGGTTTCTAAGCAGTTATTATGGTCAAGATGGACGTGCTGGGTGGATATAATTATCCTGTCAAAATTATGCTGGATATTGAGCATTTTATTAACCAATTCTCTTTTATGGTGGTTATATATAAAAACAATGGCTCCGGCCACCTGGTTATCTGATTTTTGCCATTGTTTTTTAACCAGCGCTGCATTAATCAATCCTTCAATCGCTTCGGAGCGGGTCGGGTATCCTTCCCGTGATACCCAGCTGTCAAACCGCTTAAGAAGTTCCGCTTCCAATGATACACCTATTCTGGCTAATCGTTCCATACTTGTCAAGTATTTAGTATTACATTTTTAATAATCGTAATACTGCTTCCGTATATATGAATGTTTGAACCACACTAAAAACTGCACGGTATTTTATTATTTTTCGGAATAACAAGTGAGATTGTATTTTATGATTTTTAGTCCCGCGCATAACCCAGATATATTGCAGGTTATGTGCGGGATGAACACGACCTGCCCCGTTAGAAGCGTCCAATAGCGAGTAATTAGATTTACTCAAAAGATTATTCATTTGGCTGTGTTCGTTTCTAACGGGCTGTGAAGCTAACAAAACCTGCTACTGCCTAATTTTATGCGCCTGCCTTGCCGTCAGGCAGGGGTATCTCAGATATTTTTACAATCACCATGCATTCCTTGGGGTCTAAATTTACCACTTCAACCTTGATATGTTGATTGGTTTTTAATTGACCCATTTCGTCAGGGGTAATGCCTATACCTTCTGATGTTTCATCACCGCCAGGCTCGGTGTCCTGTCGGGCTGGTTTTTCTACCGGTAAGAAACCCTCTATTTGTTCGTCCAATTCGAAAATAACACCTTTACTGCTGATTTTAATAACCCGCGCTTCAATTATTGTGCCGACGGGATATTTTTCAACCAGAGTTGTTTCCCAGGGGTTGGGGGTCAGTTGCTTTAATCCTAAAGAAACGCGTTTCTGGACCGGGTCTATTGAAAGAATCACCGCCTCAATTTTATCGCTTTTTTTAATTATATTGGATGGTTTAACTATTTTTTTAGTCCAGATCATATCGGATTGATGAATCAATCCATCTACACCCTCTTCAATTTCAATAAAAGCGCCGTATGAAGTGACATTTTTTACCCGACCTTGGATTTTTGTACCTACGGAGTATTTGTTCTCTATGTCTATCCAAGGATTGGTTTCCAGTTGTTTCATTCCCAAAGAGATTTCCTGTTTAGACGGATTGATTTTTAGAATAATAACCTCAATAATATCTCCGATGGCAACCAATTCCGATGGATGTGAAATCTTTTTTGTCCACGACATTTCAGAGATATGAAGAAGTCCTTCTATTCCAGCTTCCAACTCCACAAAAACACCATAAGAGACAATATTGACAACCTTGCCTTTGATCTTTTGGGTTAGTTCGTATTTAGTTGCCACTTTTTCCCATGGATTTTCTGATAATTGTTTTAATCCCACAAAAACACGTTCACTCTGGTTGTCTATTCTCAGGATTTTAACATTAATAGACTGGTCAAGAGCAACTACTTCAGAAGGATGACTGACCCTTTTCCATGACATATCACCGATATGAAGAAGAGCATCAATGCCGCCCATATCGACAAAAGCACCGAAATCAACGATATTTTTCACGACACCTTGTAAAACATCACCTTCTTTAATTTCGCTGAGGATTTTTCGTTTCATTACGGCCCGTTGTTCTTCTATAAGAATCTTACGGGAAACAATGACATTCATTCTTTGGGTGTCTATCTTGATAATTTTGCATTCTATTTCACGGTTTAATAAATTAGCATCACTTTCCTTGCGGATATCAACTTGTGATGAAGGCAAAAATGCTAAAACACCGACGTCTACTAAATACCCCCCTTGGATTTTTTTGGCAACCTTACCGCGAATGACAGAATTCTCCTTAGCCGATTTAATCAATAGTTCCCATCCTTTAAGATGGTCAGCTTCACTTTTAGAAATAACCACCATGCCCGATTCATTTTCGATCTCATCGATATAAATATCAATTTCATCGCCGATTTTAACATTTTTTATTCCGCCGAACTCGTCAACATTGATAAAGCCCTCTGATTTATAGCCGATATCAATAATAACATTGTTCCCGCTGATATTGACAACTTTACCTTTGACAATAGTATGAGGTTTTAATTCCTTGAGCGATTTTTCATATAATTTAACCGTATCATCGCTGGATAAACCTTGCAGATAAGAATTAATTTTTCTGTCAATTATTTCAGTAGAAATGCCGTATTTTTGAAAAGCTGATGTAATATTCATCCCTATAATTCTCCTTTCTAAAATTTATTTCACAATATCACCTTTTGAGTTTTTCAATTCTTCCCATGAATTTACCAGATCAGATATATTTGTTTTATCAAGCCAAACAGGTTTATTAAACCTGATGCTTACCGGTTTAAATCTTATCGGTAGTTTATGTTGTCTGGGCCACGATTGATAAGTCCCATTAACCAATGTGGGTATCAAAGGAACGTTTGCTTTGAGCCCCAATAAACTTATTCCCTTTTGTATTTTTCCAATTTTCCCGTCAGATGTTCTTGTTCCTTCCGGGAAAACTACCAGAAGACCTCCTTTTCGTAATATTTCTATTGCACGACGTAATCCCGTGGAATCAAATGTTCTTCTTTCCAGAGGAATTGTATGCAGCTTCGTAATAAACCATCCGAAGAATCTGTTAGATTCAAACAAATCCTTTCTGGCTAAAAAATAAATAGGTCTAGTCAGAGTCAGTCCGATTAGCACGGGGTCAAGGTAACTCTGGTGGTTAGACGCCAGTACTGCTCCGCTATTATCAGGGATGTTTTTTCTGCCGAATGCTCTTAGCCGGAAGAAAACTATCGCTAATAATCTTGCCACGTGCCAAACTATTAAATAAATCATAGTAATAAAAATAAGCAAGTAAAATGCTATTTTTTATCTAATTTGTCATTTACTATTCTCATCATAGTTTTTAACACTTGAAAAACAGCTGAATTAGTAGTATCTATATAAAAACTATTGTGCGGTTTTACTAACGGTGCTATTTTACGATGTGTATCACGATAGTCACGGATAGATATTTCTTTGAGTATCTGATTATATGTCAGATGTTTGCGTGGAAACAATAAAAGGGATTCCTTATAACGTCTTTGAGCGCGTGTTTCAAGGGATGCATCAAGGTAAAATTTAATTTTTGCCCGAGGGAAGACAACACTTCCTATATCCCGGCCTTCGCAGACTATATTTTTGCCCGCGGCTAACTTTCTTTGTAATTTAACCATAGCCTTACGAACCAAATGTGATGACGATATTTTAGAAACATAGACAGTAAGCCGTGGGTCTCTAATATTTTTTGAGACGTCTTTACCATCTAATAAAATCTGCACCTTAGCGGTTTTTATCTTGGTTGAACGAGTCGTATATATGAATTTTATAGCGCTATTTGAAACCAATTCGGCTATAGAGTACTTATCGGAGAATCTGATTTTATTCTGAACTGCTTTCAATGTAATTGCGCGATAAAGAGCACCCGTATCTAAATAATTAAATGACAGTTTCTGGGCGAGTAATTTGGCTATAGTACTTTTACCGGCTCCGGCAGGACCATCTATTGTTATAACAACTGGCATTTAGTTCATGATTTTTTATTTACAGTTTGTTTTTAGCCATTTGATATATTCTTTTGTTCCGTGAACAATTGGCAAGGCAATAATTTCGGGGATTTTATACGGATGGCTAAGTTTGATTTCTTCAGATAATTGATTGAAAATGGTCTTTCGTGTCTTGATAACCAGAAGGAATTCCTTATCATTACATAATTTTCTATCCCATATATAGAATGACCTGATATTAGGAATGATGTTAACGCAGGCGGCGAGTTTTTTTATGACGACCTTTTTCGCAATCTGTTTTGCTATTTTGCGTGTCGGCACCGTTACTAATACAACACAATACATGATAATATTTTCTTTCTAAAACGTGAGTAAAATTAGCTCAATCCCAATAACGGCAATCAGAATATCCAGATAAAGATTTCTTTTATATTCCCATATTTTTTGTCAACCCCGTTAGAAACCCGCCTGACTGGTGCCAGTCGGGCAGGCAGTCCCGCACATAATTTATATGCAGCAGATAATAATTGATCGTTTTCTTTCGTGTAATTAAGTTAATCAATCTTATATTATACTAGACTACATTTATATAAACATTTCTAATGGAGTCAACTTGTTTTTCCACTATAAATATATGCGAAAGGTATATTGCTTGGGATGTAGATGGAGAATAGCAATACTAATAGAATAAATTAGAATAAGACAAATAAAAATACTTTAGATAGCCACATTACACATTAGATCCGTGGAATTCGTGGCTGGTGTTAATCAACAGATCTGCCTTGCCATCAGGCAGGTTAGTGTCCACCTCCTAATTTAACTATACCAAGACGATAATAAACTTCTAATGTCAGAACGTTGGTAGCAACGCAATAAATCCGGCTCGCCTCACTACTCCACCGGTCGATAGGGTCCCAACTACCATTAGCACAACCGTCTGATTTAGTGCGTTGATGCTTTAATAAAACATCTTTGATTTTTTCATTCCACGTAGTCCAACTCTGTCCACTAGGTCCATCATATTGATTCAAGCAATATGAAGCATAAAACCAGTAATAATAATCAATGATACAAGGATTGGATGTATCCCAGGTTGGTAGTCTTTTGAGTATTTCTGCAACCCCAAGCTTTATTAATGGGTCGGTAGTTTTTTTATCTATAAAGATACGAACCATTATACCAATGGCGGTAAGAGAAGGTTGTATCGTATTGGCGTTTACCAGACGTTGGTCTTCATCTCCCCTGACAGCAAGGCTGCCAAGTTCCGTATAACCGACCTTGCCATAATTTTTATCAGTAACATCATCATAGAATGATTTAATACCGGCGAATGATTCTGGAGGAACAGGGATGTTGCAACCCTCTGCGGCTTTCAAAGCCATGGCGACCCACCCGCTAACCGAGGTATCATTTTGACCGCTTTTTGGCTGATAACGCCATGCCTTGCCAGGATTTTGGGTATCTACAATACATTTAACTGCTCTTTCTACAGGCTCTCTAAAAATAACACCGGCAGGATTATCCATAGTTAAAGCATAAAGGTCAGCCATAGCATACGTAGCCAGCGATTGATTATACATAAATTTACCCTCTTTGACACCGCCAAAAGTGCCGTCAGAAAGTTGGATACCGGTCAGATAAAGTGCGCCTTTACGAACGACATCACCAAAACAGATGCCTTCGTAAGTATCCCGTGAACTATTAGTATAACCGGCGCCTGTGAAGGCAAGCATTGATAATCCG
>JAZDFP010000066.1:0-3402 GCA_043807745.1 Planctomycetota bacterium | reverse complement strand
CCGATTCAGCCGCTCTCGCACCTCTCCAATATTTTAATCACCCCTGACTTTGATTAATCAATGTATGCTTTAATTGCTTTCTAATCTCCCTTCGTCCATCGCCAGTTTTTAGATATAATTCACGGGCGATAGCATCTTGTTAATTATTATATGCTTAATAATAAATAAATGTTACATGAAAATTATATTAGGTAGATGTTACTTTTGTTTGATTATGTTCAAATAATCGGCGTTTCAAATCGTCGCTTCGGCCAGTATAAATAGAGTTGTCATTTAATTTAAGTAAGTAAACATAATACATAATATTTTTGTATGGGATTCGCCCGCTATTCCAGCGGACGCTCGCCGAACTGGCGAGCGAACCCACGGTGAGGTTACCCCCACACACGCTCTCCAGGCGTGCCGATTCAGCCGCTCTCGCACCTCTCCATTACTGTTTATTCTTCTCCCACCAGTCTTTACATCGTTTTATGATATCGTCTTTTAAGACATCGGGTATTACCTGCGGAGTAAATCTCTGATTCCCCGCCAAAGATTGTAAATTACCAACTATTGCATTAAAGTTAGAATAATCTGTCTCTTTTTCAAGTATTTTAATCAATTCTGGTATAACCGAACGGTCATTTAATGTCTGCAATGAAACCAATATATTCGGCTGAACCTGCGGCGGTGCCGTCTTGAGAAATTCTATTAGCGCCGGTGGCACTGTTTTATCGCCTTTATATCGCTGTAATGCATAAAGAGTATTGCGTAAAACATCAAAGTCTTTATCATTTTTTAATACCCATAGGAACTCGGGTATTAACTTAGCATCACCATAATTGGATAATATAGCAACGGCATGGGCTCTTAGCCAGCTGATTGGTTCTTCCTTCATAAAACGAACTAATTCTTGGGTTGATTGCTCTGTCCGAAAACGGCTCAAGGCATATAAGGCGGTATTTTTGACGTTAGCATCAGAGTCTTTAAGCGATTTCATTATCTCCGGGAATACCGAGTTATCACCTGCTTCAATCAGCGTATTAATTGCTATCATTTTCAGATTAGATGAGCCTTCTTTAAGCAGAGTATTTGATAAAGCAACAACTCGTTCATCTTTACCGACTCTTGCTAAAATCCTCATTAATCCTGCACGGATTGACTCGTCTTTCTCTTTTTTGACCAGTTCTAATAAATCATTTATAATCGGCTTAAAACTAATCTGAATATTACCAATAGCAGATGCAATTTGTTGTCTTATAGGCAAAGATTGATTGGTATCTTTTAAAATATCGACTAAAATAAAGACTGATTCATCACGGCTGAGAAACGAAATAATATCCTGGAATAAAACAGGGTCTTCAAATTTCCCGGCTCGTAGTTGACTGATGAAAATATTGAGTCGCTTGACAAAACATTCTTTCCAAAGAATGATAGGAATTATTTTTATAACCCGCTCACGAATCTCGGCATCAGGACTGGCAAGTGCTTTTTGGAGAGATGTTTTAGCCGGCACCCCGATATCTATTAATTCCTCGGCGGCTTTTTCCCTTAATTGCCAATCACTACTCCCTAATTGCTGGATTAGTTCATTTATCCTCTTGTCCAAATATCCTGAAAATGTCTGGGCATAGATTGTAATATTTCCTGTTAGTATTATCAGGCAGATTAAGAACACCATAAACAATCTGTTTTTCATATTATCCTCCTATTATCAGTTACGAAACTATTAATCTTGCGGATATGATTCAAATAATTTACCCCATTTAGTTGTTTCTCTTATTATCCGTGTGATTTTCCTGCCTTTAAAAGGCCACCAGATTTTATCGTGATAAAGATAAGACCCAAAAACAAATATATAAACAAGTGGCGTATGAAAAAATACTTTTTGTAATATTTTTAGAGGGCTGAACCATAAAGCATCTCCCCACCGACTTGCTAAGTTATCACCCACTCTAAAATTGAAATTTACGTCCGCTATCTTCTCTCCCGTTATATTTATTTCATCAAATACTCCCGTTCCAAGTCCGGCTTCATGGGCTAATCGGATGTATTTGATATTCATCGGCTCGAACCCCATCATTTTCGCTGCCACCGAATCAATAGCCACGCTATCGCTACTTGCCAGCAGATAATCTTTTTCAACGGGCAACATTGTCCTGGGACCGGGACCATTCCCACAAATCGTTCCATCCATTATGGTAAATATAGCCGTATGGATTTCCTTTTGTATCTGGAGTAAATCTATCAACGTCTCGTGAATAACGCTGTGGGTATAATGGCGCCGGGTATTCAGCAACCCGCCAAAAGCATTTTTCATCGCTCCGGTAGTCGTAGTGTAAATATGACACTTGACCGTCGGCAGATGAATGATGCTTTTACCGATAAAATATTCCGGAATCATTATGCCTTCAGGAAATATCTTATCCAAAACCAGCATTTTAGCTTTGGGTTTATAATGAACCCATTTAATATCTTCCGGCCTAAAATTATATAATTCAGGAATTTGATACTTTTTATATATCGTACCTAGCCGATTAAGTCTCGCTCCTTTAAAAGGGTTGGTAACAACCGTATTATTATGGACCGCTGATATATCAGCATAACCTAATTGTTTTAGTGCCTTGATTGTTCCTTCTAACTGCCACGGAGTGGTATTAGCACCCGGTAAAGGGAAATGCCATGAAATATTATCTTTCAGAATGACTGTTTTATCCTTAGGTAAAACATCTTCAAGCCCTGCCATTTTTGCCAGATTGGTTATATCATCTAATACCGTTTCAGGACTCGTTTTAATAACCGCAACACTTGATTTCATTACTCTAATATTTAAAATAATAGATTATTATGACGCAACTAATTAACCAGAGTATAATATCAACAAGTAATGGCAAATCCCGGAGTAGAAGTTCAGCAGGGTCGCTATATTTTTCTTTCTTATGCACCAGATAAAAATAGCGGAATATTCCATAAAGAACAAAAGGTATTGTCCAGATAAGATATTTATTACCGAAGAAATTAACCGTTTCTTCACTGACAGTATAAAGCATATATGCCATAAGAGTAGCAGCCATAACTACTGCTATCATCTGGTCAAGAAAATAAGCATTATAATGCTTTAACACCTCCCGGTAGTTATTGGCTTGTTCACTCATTATCATTATTTCATTACGGCGTTTACCAAAAGCCAGGAATAAAGACAATAGAATAGTGCATAAGATAAGCCATTTGGAAGGATATACATCTATAAGTTCAGCGCCTGCCATAACCCGCATCATAAATCCTGCTGCAATAACCATCACATCTACTATGACGATATGCTTAAGTATAACTGAATATAACATATTTAGAATTATGTATATCAGAATAATTACACCGAAGATTGGTTTAAGGTAAAATGAAGCCTTAATTGATACTAAACCT
>JAZDFP010000065.1:0-2019 GCA_043807745.1 Planctomycetota bacterium | reverse complement strand
TTATGAAAAAAGTATTTCTAATAGGCAGTATCATCTTTAATCTAGTGCTCATTATCCTCCTTGTTGTTATAGCATTACCGTTGACTAAACTCTTACAAAAAGACAATGATAGCAAAGCAGAGTTACAGCAAACTATGATTTCCTTAGAAAATGCCAGGAAGCAAATCAATAATCTTGAAATAGAAAATAAGCGACTTGCAGGAAATCTTTCAGCACTTGAGAAAGAATTAATTTCTGCCAAGGCATCTTTAACAGTTATCCAGAAAGAAAAAGACATCTCATTCAACCAATCCCCGCCATCAATTGCCAATCAGTTTAAGGACGCCTTGTTAACAGGACAGTCAATGGATGAAAAAGCTGTTAAAGCACGTGAGTTAGGGAAAATGTTCGTTAAAATGTATAGCCCATCCCAAAATAGACAAGCCACTTCTCGTGCCGATATGTCTCGTCAATACGCTGAGGTGCTGAAACTAATGGCTGACCTGGGACTTAGCGAGAAAACATGGTCAGGAGCAGATGATTATTTCTCATTATTAAATAGCCCTGAAGAATTAACAGTATGTAGCAATATTTTGGCTGGTATATTTGATGAATCCGGTCAACCAATGAACAACGAACAAATTACACAATGCCAATCAATTTTCGCCAAATTGGGTAATCTTAATAAACAAATTACTAATGAAAACCAAACCCTGACTGAAAAAGCCATTGCCCGCCTTCAAAATACCGATATTATAAACTCAATATCACAGGAGTTATCAGGAATATTTACTTCTGAACAAAAAGAATCATTCGGGAAAAATCCTATTGATGGCGTTCCTAATATATTAGACCTTGACTCGAATTTACTAAATATCAGGTCTATTCCTCTTAGCCAATTCAAGAATCAGAATGAAGCAAGCCAGTATGTTCTAGAAAACTTGTCAGGGATGGTAAACGCTTCAGATGAAGAAAAAACTAATATTAAACCAATTGCTGAACAATATATCAGTGATTATACGACCTTGAGAAAAAATATGGAACTCAGCTATGACAAAAATCTTATGGATTACTACCTTCAAAGGAATAAACCAAATGACCAAAACAAAATATCAGAATATTATCTTGAAAGAGAAAAATTATTCCAAACAAATCCTGATTATAAGAAAGCCAAAATCGCATTAGATATCGAATTTCTACAGGTAAGAAACAAGTATTTTAAAGACATTGCGAAAACCGTCAGCACTGAAAAGGCAGCTGCGCTTATCAATTCTCCCCCGGTGATAGTCCATTATTCAGGTATTGAATGATATAATCACATAATATATTAAGCGATATGACTCGTATATCTGACACCTCTAATGGGATGAAACAATTTTATTCGCCTCTCCCGACAAAGGGATCCCGTCGGGACGGGGAAGACATCACTGAACTTGATTATTCAACTAAACTCGGCTTGCCCGGCGAATATCCTTTCACCCGTGGTGTTCATCCGACGATGTATCGCGGTAAACTCTGGACCATGCGGCAATACTCCGGATTTGCAACGGCTGAGGAAACCAACCGTCGTTGTAAATTCCTGCTCAAACGGGGTCAAACCGGTCTGAGTATTGCCTTTGATTTACCTACCCAGATGGGTTATGACGCAGACCATCCAATGAGCCGCGGCGAAGTAGGCAAAACCGGCGTCAATATATCTTCTCTGGCTGATATGGAAATCCTGTTTGACGAGATTCCTCTTGATAAAATCAGCGTTTCAATGACAATCAATGCCACCTGCGCAATCCTTTTAGCAATGTATCTGGTTCTCGCAGAAAGGCAAAAAGTTAAATTATCTGATATTTCCGGAACAGTCCAGAATGACATCCTCAAGGAATATATTGCCCGCGGCGCCTATATATTCCCGCCTGAACCTTCTTTGAAATTGGTCGTGGATATTATTGAGTATTGCATTAAGAATCTACCGAAATGGAATTTTATCAGCGTCAGCGGTTATCATATCAGGGAAGCCGGCTCAACCGCGGCTCAGGAAATCGGATT
>JAZDFP010000064.1:0-3721 GCA_043807745.1 Planctomycetota bacterium | reverse complement strand
GTTTTATCGCTGCTATTAGCACTACTACGGGTCCGGGAATCTTACTAATCGGGGAAATTACTTGATAATCCCATATAACCTCATTTAAAGAGAAGGGAACCTGCTGTTGAATTTCAAAAGATACTACTTGTTTTAATTTGGCCTTAGATACAGGGGGCAGTTTTACCTTTCTAACAAAACTCATATGTCCCCCTACACCTAAAGAAATTTCATCTTTCGTAAAGTCTATTCCTTCAAAAGCTTTAATTACATTACCGACTAATATTTTTTTATCGTCTTCTTTTTTACTCGGGGGAAATTTTACCGACCGCGCTTTAGCCAGAAATACACCTTCTGAGGTTTTAGTTAACTTCACCAGGTTTATCCGGTCACCTGTAAATTCTATTCCTATTCCTGATTTAGTTCTTCTTCCGGCCATTTTTTCTTATCTTAGGAGAAATAAACCCCGTTAGAAATAAGACGCCACAGGCATCTGACGGTCGCCTAAAGGCGACCTATCTCTAACGGGGTAAAGTATATCAATATTAGTAAACTTGGTCAAGAACCAAAGTATCAGGCACAGAGGCACTAAGGCACATAGGTACAGAGTTTTTATATCTTTTTAGGATTTTATGTATTTCCCTCTGTGCCTTTGCTACTCTGTGCCTTTGTGCCTTGTTTTACCATTTTGAATTTATAAGTTTATTCCACCATCTCGCGAAAATATTTGTAAAGGTTCTTAGGAGAAATTGGTGAATATGGCGGTTTATTAGGGTTAACTACCGTAAATATTCTCCGGGCTGGAGTTGGGTCAACTCCTCCATTGCTATCTCTGGCTTGCACTTGCAAAATATGTGAGCCTTCAGAAAGATTATCAAAATCTTCGTTATTATCTATACTATCAGAATCGTTAGCCGTATCCCAGTCAGATGTCCAATCCTGTCCATCTATTCGGCATTTATACTTATAAGGCGGCGTTCCGTCTATTCCTCTCCATCTAAAGGTAGGAGAATTGTCTATGGTTTGTCCTGAAGGACCATAAGTAATAATAGTGTCCGGCACTTCGGGTGAAACGTACCAGACCCAGATAACATCATCTGAAACTCTGCGACTGCAGGGAGATTGTCCTAGTCCATCGCATTCAGCTCCATTTTGGTCTTTTGCTTTTACCCAGAATCGGTACCATCTTCCCACTTGTAAGCCGTCAAAGTTAGTTATAGTTTCATCAGTTCCCGTATCGCTCCAATCATCAGTGTTCGCTGAGTAAGTAAATGGATCTTCGCCATTAAATGCTTTCCCGTCATTAGGAACATCACGAGTCCATACTTCCGCAGCTTCATTCCAATACTCCAATTTATATTTGAACCAGCACTTGGTAGTATCAATAGCAACCCATCTAAATGAAGCGAATTGGTGCGGATAGGGATTGGGTGGATATTCAATAAGAATAACTTGAGGAATATCCGTATCAATCTGGATTGGATAGCCGAATTCATTACTTGCTACCTGAAACTTCACAGGATAACCCGATACTATTTCTACTTTTGCTGTATCAGCATGTGAATAGCCAATATTGGGTGCAATCCATATTTCCTGCGTATCACCATTTACATCAACATATTTTGTATCTTCTCGCGGAACTTCTAATTCTCCCTCATCTTTCACTCTAAACTGAATAAGATTCGTATCGCCATTCTCAAACTTCACATTTTTCGCATATAACCACACAAAAGTGTTTTTCTCGCCTCCCATATTTAACGTCACGCCTTCGCTGTCATGAGCATCATTATCAAATAACTTAACTTCACTACAATTTTTCCAATCACTCCATATACGCGGTGCAGGCGGAATAGAATCAGGACTTGGAGAAGAAGCAAGACTATATCTGTATTGAGCGTCAAGCGATATTCCCGAACAGTCAGTATCTCTTTCAGGCCATTCGGTAAGACCATGACCGGGATGACCGTCATTCTCATTATTCTTATCTTTCACTTTTACTCTGACAGTCACTTCTTTCTTATCAATCCACGGCGAATCTTCTCTGACAATTTCTGTATTTCCACCGTCCCATTCTACCCAAACCTCATCCCAGTAATAGTTGTCTGTTTGGTAATATGTAGTGGTACTCATATCACCGTGATTCTCCTTTATATTATCGTTATCTGTTGCCGGCAGAAGAACTTGTGTTCCGCAAACTCTGTACGAGCCCGGAGGAGTTTTATCAAGAATAAAGGTTATAGGACTATCACTATCAATAGCCTCTTGTATATCTTCAGGATAGGTTTCAGTAGTATTTGCATTTGTAACAGTCAGCTGGACAAAATATGTCCTATCACCTGTATCAGAACTGTCATTATCATCCTGCGAAAGGTCAAGACAGTCGTCGTCGTCAGGTACATAAGGTAGATAATGGTAGGCACTGTAAATACTTGTTGAATCGTTTTCTTTAGTAGTGCTTGCTACCTTGTCCCAATCAGTATATATCCATTGGCCCGGCATAATATCAATTCCGGGCTGAACTGTTCTTTCTTCAGAATCCCAGACGTTTACAAAATTACCATTATTATCACGCGTGTAGAGACGGATTTTGTATGATTGTAACGGCGAGTAAGTGCCGTCAACATCTAAATACTGCCATCTGAACTGCGGAGTAGCATCGTGGACAGGTGCCATAGCTGGGAAACCGTGCCATTCATCTTCCTCAAACTTATCTTCATTAACCACATATAATTCTCTTATCTGTAAATTCCACGGATGTAGTCCCAACTCGCCCAAATCTGGTCCCTTAAAAGCGGAAACATCAGACGGAGAAGCGAACCCGCCTACTCTTACAAGTTCTTGATAAAGAGGCGCCCCCGAAGAAACTCCTTTCTCTAAACCAGTTTTAAGAATTAAAGTATCACTTTCTATTCCCTCTATTTCATAGACATATTTGATTTCGTTAAGATTGTGATTCTCATCAAAACTCACTTTTAGAGGTATAAAGATTGATGTATCGGAACTTACCCCTTCATCAGGGATTAATCCGATCTCCGTATCCCCTTTCGGGTAATCTGCAGCTACTGTATAGCCACTATACGCATGACCTTCAGGGCTGAGTTTAACAATCTGGTCCTTATCAGCCACCCAGCATTCTCCGGTTGTTGGGTCAACTGATACTGATTGAGGTGAGTTGAACCCGTAGATACGAATATGTTTAGAACTACTCGGATTATCGATATCGTAACCATTAGGAACATCACTGTTTAATTTTACAATGTATGAATCTGCACCCGGTTCGCCCTGACAGGCAACCCAACAATCACCGGATAGAGGGTCAACAGCCACAGAAACAGGGTTATCAAAACCTGTTATTATTTTATGATAGTCGGAATCAGCCGGGTTATTTATGTCATATCCAGCCGTCTCTGGGATATTTACGCCACCGATATCGCCATTTATCCAGACCACAGTGTTACTACCATCGGCTACCCAGCAATCACCAAAATCTGGGTCGGGATTAACAGATACTGCTACTGGATTGGAGAATCCAGAGATGCGGGCAATTTCTCTTGCAACAGGGATAGTAAAAGGTGTATAAGCAATAGAGGTTTGGACTATTCTATTATTCCCACTATCTGCCACATAAATGTATTCTGTTAGAGTATCATAATAAATACCAGAAGGAGAATTAAATTGTCCTAAACCACTACCTCGTGAACCATAAGCATTCCACTCACTACCATCTATCTTTGTCTTAACT
>JAZDFP010000063.1:0-5076 GCA_043807745.1 Planctomycetota bacterium | reverse complement strand
TTTAATCCCGTTGTTATCTTTGCGCTCTTTGTGCCTTTGTGGTTAATTTACTGCGTTTTAGAAAAGACAAAGATGTCTGTCCGTAATCCCTTGAGTCAACCACTGCCAGATTATTAAATTCGTCGCCTTTAATCTGTCCGGTTCTGTGTTCAACTATTATCATTCCGTTTTGGGTAATAATATTTTTTCCTGCCAGGTCGTCTATAAGTCCCATAAGTTTTTCTTTAAGAGGTTTTTCATCGTAGCATCTATACGGAGGGTCAATGAAGATATAATCAAATTTCTCATCATTTTCCGTTGCGTATGATATAATATCAAACGCATCCATAAATAACACTCTTGCAACATTCTCTAATCTGAGTTTAGAGATATTTTTCTGGATACTTTCAAAACATAGACGATGATTCTCAACAAAGAGACAATTCTTAGCGCCGCGGCTGATGGCTTCAAATCCCAGACTGCCTGTCCCGGCAAACAGGTCTAAAACTTTTTTATTCTCAAATTCACCCATTAGAATATTGAATAATGAGTTCTTCATTCTGGCTAATGCCGGCCGAACATCAGCATCTTGGGGAGTATCTAAATTTATTCCTTTATAAATACCGCCGATTATTTTCATAAATTAAACGTAGAGTTTCTATAGTAATAATATTAGGAATTTAGCCCTGAACCTGCTACATTGTCATTCCGTGCTTGACACGGAATCCAGTAACTCTAAGACAATTAAATTCCACTGGATTCCTGCTTTCGCAGGAATGACATACAAATGAAAAGGGTTAATTTCTAAATACTTTCACTATAGCATAGGGTTTATAGTTTCTTTGCTTCTTCTAAGATGATGATATCGTTGAGCAAAATTGTGAGCTTCATCACGAATATAATCCAATAATTTCAGTTTATTATTCATTTTGAATTTAGTAATTACGCCGTTTTTTAGAAGATAAATCGTCTCAATTCCTGTCCCCTTGGCTAAACCTACAATTGGGGGCGGTTTGATTTTCATATTATCAAAAGCAGTGAACACCACTTTTAGATGTCCCTTGCCGCCGTCAATAAGAAATAAATCCACTTTAGTATCGGTTTGAATAAGTCGTGAAAATCTCCTACGAACAATTTCTTTTATACGACTATAATCATCAGCCACACCTTCAGAAGTTTCTTTTATCTTAAATCGACGATAGAGGTCTTTTACAGGTTCACCATCAATAAAAACAACAACGGAACCAACCGCCTGATTGCCTTTAATATCTGAAACATCAATACCTTCTATATGTAAAGGAATATTTGATAGACTGAGAATTTTCCGTATGAGCCGCAGTTTTTCCAGAGGAGTCTCTGATATTAATAGTTCCTCATAAAATAATCCCAATTTACCAACACGAGAAATATTTCTGAGAGAATTAATCTGGTCCCGATAAATAGCCGCATTCTCATAATCTAATTTATGACTTGATTCCCTCATCAACTTCTCCAATCTTTTCCTTAGGGATACTTTTTTACCAATAAGAAAATCTTTTAGGGAATTTATCATCTCCTGATAGTTTGATTGATTGATTCTATCTAAACAGGGAGCTGAACACAGATTAATATGACTTAATAAACAATTTCTAAGAGCAGACTGCTTTTTATTCTCCTTTTTATATAAAGAACTTGCCCCGTTAGAAATGTTCTCCACCAAATTGTTCTTATTGTTTTGTTCGTCCTTGTTACAAGCGATACTATCATTTCTAACGGGGTGAAGATGCATCAGTGCCTTGCTACTGCTGATTTTATATTTGCATATCCTGAATCTAAAAATACGCTGAAGAGTTCTGAAGGCATTCCTTAAATCAGTATTGCTGATAAAAGGACCATAGTATACATTATCTCTTTTCCCACGCTCGCGGGTAATAAAAACACGAGGAAATTCCTCTTTCGTAATAGCCAGAAGAGGAAAGGTTTTGTCATCGGTAAGCCGCATATTATATTTGGGCTGCAATTCTTTTATCAAACGTGCTTCCAATAATAGAGCATCTAAATCACTTTCGGTTTTCCTATAAGTGATATTGACAACTTCTTGCATCATGGACCGGGTTTTGGGTGCAAGAAAAGTCTGGAAATAACTCGTTAGGCGGGAACGCAGATTTGTTGCTTTACCAATATAGATGACTCTACCGGCAACATCTCTCATAAAATATACGCCGCTTGTCTGCGGGAATCTGTTTATTTTCTTCCTCAATCTATTTTGATTCATATGCGAATTCTAAACTCTTGCAAAACGGGAAACAATGCTTCCCAAAGGCGTCATTCCTGCGAAAGCAGGAATCCAGACCCCTTGTCCCGCCGAGGCGGGATTGGATTCCCGCCTGCGCGGGAATGACAGAGAAGGCGTTTTCCACTGGGACTCTGCGAGTCGCAAGAATTCAGTAAATTTATACGGCTGAAGTTATATTAAATATTATAACTTTATTTTATCAAGTTCATATTGACAAAAAAAGATACATCTGATATAGTCAATCCGCTTTTATGAAAGAATTACCATATCACATTATTTTTGAAAGTTCTAATGACCCTCAATACATTGTCGACCTTAAAACCCTGAGATTTTTGGCAGTCAATCGTGCCTTTGTTAGAATATCCGGCTATTCCAAGAAGAAACTGGTTGGCCAACTAAAGTATAACGACCTTATACCACCGGAAGATTTACCGCTTCTTCAGAAAATTATTCAAAAACGCAAAGCCGGTCTTATTTCTGAGCGGTATCAATTCAGGATACAAAACCGATTTAATAAAATCATACCTGTAGAAATAAGTGCCCAGGTAGTCAAATTTGACACTTACATGTTAGTTATCGGCTCGTGGAGAAATATTGTTGAACGGCTGAAATGGGAAAAGGCTATCAGAGAAAAAGTAACGGAACTTGCACAGGCTAATAACCGTATCTTATTACTAACCGAGAAAATAAAAGGCGTCCCCAATTTAACATCATCTTTATTGAAAATGCCGACCGAGGAACATCTTATAAAAAATATCTGTGATACTCTTTGTGAGCGTGAGAAACTGAATTATGAATCCGCTATCATTTATATTCTAAAAGAACATCACTTAATATATCGTTACGGTAAACAGGGTGGATTTTCCCGTACGAGACCAAACTTCCCCAAAAAAATAAATATCAGTGGAAACCATATTTTATCAAAAGCATTCCGCTATTTTGTGTCTACTTCCAATATCTTCAATAGAAAACTTTTCTGGGATAATAAAAAGGAATATATAATTCTGCCCCTGGCCGGGCGGGAAAAGGCTATCGGTTTAATACTCCTTAAAACAAATTATATAGAAAAAGAACTAATGGAATCTAATCCTGCAGCAAAAAAGGGATATTATGATGTTTTGAGGACGCTAATAAATTCAATTGGATTGGCTATAGAAAATATAAGACTTACCGAGATTTTAAAAATACAATCTATCAGAGATGGATTAACTGATGTTTATAACCGTCGTTATTTTGAAAATACGCTTAATGAGGAATTTGGTCGTGCCGTACGTTATCGACGCCGTCTATCTCTATTACTTATTGACCTGGACAATTTTAAAACAATAAATGATACTTATGGCCACAGACAAGGTGACCGTATTTTACAAGAAGTGGCTCATTTACTTCAACAGCATTCTCGAAAGATAGATTCAGTTTGCCGATATGGCGGTGATGAATTCGCAATCATTCTGCCGGAAACTACTTTAGAAGGTGCTTATCTTAAGGCTAATAATATTTCGCAACAGATTCAAAATTATCGCTTTACCAATCTTACTAACCATAAAAAACCGTTTAAGTTAAAAGTAAGTATTGGTATCAGTATTTTATCTAATGATATTAAAACAGCGGACAATATGGTTGTTGCCGCTGATAAATTATTATTCAGAGCCAAAGATAAAAAGAATTATGCGTTACGAGGAACCGGTTTACCGTCCACCTTCAGAAGCAGATAGCCTTCTTATTCAAGCCACAATAGGTTGTCCACATAATAAATGCACCTTTTGCGGAATGTATAAAGGGAAAAAATTCCGCATCAGACCTGTCAGCGAAATCAAGGAAGATATCCTTCTGGCAAAAAAGTTTTATGGCAATGCGGTTGTCGGATGCAGTCCTTTCTTGCTACCCTGTGCCTTCGGCAGATCCGCCTCTGGCGTGAAAAGTATCTTTTTCCCTGACGGCAATACGATTATAATGAAGGTGGCTCAATTGGAGGAAATCTTCAGCTTCTCACACCAGACATTTCCTAATCTCAATCGAATAACCTTATATGCCTCGGCAAAGTTTCTCAAGTTCAAATCAGTGGAAGATCTCAAACGGCTCAAAACAGCCGGGCTTAAGCGACTCCACAAGGGATTGGAAAGCGGGAACGATGAGGTATTAAAACGTATTCAAAAAGGTGCTGATTCAAAATTGATGATAGAAACGGGCAAAAGTGTGAAATCATCTGGCATAGAATTAAGCGAATATGTGTTGGTCGGCATCGGCGGAAAGGAATTATGGCAGGAACATGCAATAGACACTGCCAATGTGCTAAATGCAATTAATCCTGATTTTATCCGCCTGAGAACCTGGGTGCCTGTGCCGAATGCACCGCTTACCCAGTGGGTTATGCCGATGGATGAAAGAAGGGCTTATCAGGATTACCAGACCTGCCCGCCGAAGCATCGGCGCAGGCGGGGCGGAAAATTCCAACTCCTTTCGCCGTATGAAGCACTCAAAGAAACGCGGCTGTTGCTGGAAACCCTTAAGGTAACCAGCTTATTCTTAAGCGACCACATCTCCAACTTTGTCAATATCTCAGGACAATTGCCCAGAGATAAACAAAGTATGCTTGACAGGATAGACCGGGCATTGAAATTAGACGAATCATCCTTCAGACCGACAATAATTGAACACTTATAAAACCATCCCGATTAGGTCGAAACAAAGTTTATCTCACTTTTGTAAGGTTACTACTGGCTCTAAAAAAGATATTTATAAAATTATTATTCTTTGCAGATGTATATGGTTATCGGAATATGGGAAAAGGCTGAAGACTACAAGTAAAGAATTTATGGAAC
>JAZDFP010000062.1:0-10413 GCA_043807745.1 Planctomycetota bacterium | reverse complement strand
ATTCGGATAATTATAAAAATTATGAAGTATGCGTACAGGATGCAATAAGAGTATGGAATAAGAGAAAAGATGAGGAATCAAAATCTAAACAGCAGCGGGAAAAGGATTTAAAGTTGTTAGAAGGAGAAGAAAAAGAGCCTTTTAGCGATGAAGTAATTATACCCGGTGATTTGCCCAAGACCGAAGAAGAAAGGATAAAAAGAAATAAGGAATATCAGGAGAGATGGAAGGCGAGGAAGAAGGAAGTAGAGATTAAGGAGAGAGAAGAATTAAAAAGGAGAGGGAAAAGCGGGAATGAGATCAATTCCTTGATTTGTTATGCACCCGGCAGTGAAGGAGAAAGTGAACCTATATTTGGGAAGGGAATTGGGGCGGGGTATTATGATACTAGTTTATATATGGCAGGGGATATTGCTGTGGGGATATTTTTTGTGGCAGGAAGTAAGGGGAATTGGATGAGTGTGGATATAAACAGCGTTTATGATGAGATATGTGAGGCGCTTAGTCAGTTTATAGATGATGAGCCCAATGCCCATATCAAGTTTACCTTTATTAAAGAAGTGGATGAACAAGGCAATCCAAAATCATCTCCATTGAATGAGTGGGATTACGTCAATGATTTAAGGAATATATATAATACCCACTGGGCATATAAGATAAATGTTTTTAATGGTTATGACCGTGCTAACGCATATTATTTTGGTCCTAGTACGAGAATATATAAGGACGATTTACGGAATGGTTATGTTGTTCGTCATGAAACTATGCATATCTTTGGAGCTGAGGATCAATATAAAGACGCAAAAAGAAGTGCAGTTTATAAAAAAGGTTATCTCAATATTATTAATGCCAATTCAGAATATAATGATGGTAAAGGTTATTTTAATGGCGCTGGCGAGGGACAAAAAGACATAATGATTAGTGACGGTCCTATTGGAGTATATAGCAGGGGACAGATTGGCTGGCGAGATAGTGATGGGGATGGGACTCTGGAGACTTTAGATACCTTCCCTGATACAGTTATTGGAGATAGAATAGGAGTTAATCCCTTCACCTATAATGGAGAGTCCGTAGATATACCTCTGTTAAATCCGGTTTCTTACTATGGCAGTGTAACCATAAATACGATAACCGGGGTAGAATACAGGGTAAAAAAAGGAAGTTGGGTTTCACCATGGTGTTTAGCTGAAGCTAAGGATGGTAGCTATGATTATGGCAAGGAGGAGTTTAGTTTTAGCTTGTCTGAGCTATCAAGTGGTAGATATACAGTAGAAGTAAGAGCACTTAATTCAGTAGGAAATAAGGAAAGCTCCTATGCCATGGATGAGATCGAAATAGCAGGCAGCTTAGTCAATAATGTTAGACCCTATGCCTCTTTTTCGATAACGCCTGAGAAAGGGAGTATCGAGACCCTATTTACCTTTGACGCTAGCGAAAGCAGTGATTTTGAAGATGGAGAAGGGGTTGAGGTAAGATGGGACTTTGAGAATGATGGGATATGGGATAGCGAAACAAAGGTTAGTAAGTTTATTAGGTATTCTGATCCTGGAGTTAAGACGATTAGATTGGAGGTAAGAGATATCGGAGGTTTAGCCCATAGTATTACTAAGTCATTATTAGTAGCAGATTCCAATATATCTCCCAAGGCATTTTTTAGGGTAACGCCAGAAAATATTCATCAGGAGGCAAATCCTTATACTTTTCAATTAGATGCAAGTGGATGTTATGATGGAGAGGATGAATTAACAGACCTTAAGATAAGATGGGATTTTGAGGATGATGGGGTATGGGATACAGAATATTTGAATTATTTAGATAATTTGACTGTGGAGCATTCTTATAACTTTCCTGATTCTTATTCCTTATCAGGCAGTTATAATATTGATTGTGCGCAAGATGTATATGTTTCAGGCAATTATGCCTATGTGGCAGATGGAAATTCAGGATTACGGGTAATAGACATCAGCAATCCTAAAATACCTATTCTATCAGGAAGTTGTGATACCCCTGGTTCTGCATATGGAATATATGTTTCTGGCAATTATGCCTATGTGGCAGATGGGAGTTCAGGATTGCAGGTTATAGATATTAGCAATTCCAGAGCACCTATCCGAGTAGGAAGTTGTGATACCCCTGGTTCTGCATATGGAATATATGTTTCTGGCAATTATGCCTATCTGGCAGATGTGAGCTCAGGATTACAGATTATAGATATTAGCAATCCTAAAATACCTATTCTATCAGGAAGTTATGATACCCCTAGTTCTGCATATGGAATATATGTTTCCGGCAATTATGCCTATGTGGCAGATGTGAGCTTAGGATTGCAGGTAATAGATATCAGCAATCCTGAATCACCTATCCGAGTAGGAAATTGTGATACTAATAGTTATGCGCAAGATGTATATATTTCCGGCAATTATGCTTATGTAGCCAATGGCTATTCAGGATTGCAGATTATAGATATCAGCAACCCTAAAGCACCTACCGCAGCAGGAAATTATGATACCCCTGGTTTTGCGCAAGATGTATATGTTTCTGGCAATTATGCCTATGTGGCAGACCACAGTTTAGGATTGCAGGTAATAGATATCAGCAATCCTAGAATACCTACTTTAGTAGGAAGTTGTGATACTCCTGGTTCTGCGTATGGGGTCTATGTTTCTGGCAAGTATGCTTATGTAGCCGATGGAAGTTCGGGATTGAAAATTATTGGTCTGGTTGTAAATACAGGGCCATCAAGGTCTTCACATAAAAGAGTCAGATTAGAGGTTATAGATAAAAATATGAATATTTCTCAAACAACGAGAGATATATGGACGAATCCTTATAACCATCCACCTTACATAGCAGATATTAATTTCTTTCCAATAAGCATAATTCTATGTGAGCTAATGGGGAGTTATGATTACTTGGTAAGTCCGTTAGGGGTATATGTTTCAGGCGATTATGCCTATGTGGCCGACGGGAATTCAGGATTACAGGTAATAGACATCAGCAATCCTAAAATACCTATCCTATCAGAAAATTGTGATACTCCTGGTTTTGCGAGAGGTGTTTATGTTTCCGGCAATTATGCCTATGTGGCAGATGGGAATTCAGGATTACAGGTGATAGACATCAGCAATCCTGGAGCACCTATCCAAGTAGGAAAGTATAATACCCCTAGTTATGCGTATGGGGTATATGTTTTAGGCAATTATGCTTATGTAGTCGAGGGCTATTCGGGATTACAGGTAATAGACATCAGCAATCCTAAAATACCTATTCTATCAGGAAGTTGTGATACCCCTGGTCCTGCATATGGAATATATGTTTCTGGCAATTATGCCTATGTAGCCGATAACGATTCAGGATTACAGGTGATAGACATCAGCAATCCTAAAATACCTATTCTATCAGGAAGTTGTGATACCCCTGGTTCTGCATATGGAATATATGTTTCTGGCAATTATGCCTATGTAGCCGATAACGATTCAGGATTACAGGTGATAGACATCAGCAATCCTGGAATGCCTACCATAGCAGGAACTTATGATACTAATTTTGCGAGAGGTGTTTATGTTTCCGGCAATTATGTTTATCTATTATCATTTACAAATACGCGCTTAGAAATTATAAAGGTAGAAAAAACAGAGGGACTTCATCTTCAGATTTCAGAAAGTAGTGATCCTGATTTATCTACGAGCTGGGATGGTTTATTAGAATATAGATGGGATTTTAATAGTGATAATAGCTGGGATACAGAATTTTCTCAGGATAATAATGCTGTTGAAGCACCTACTAAAGATTGTAATTTAGTTATTTGTGAGGTAAGAGATAAATTTGACGCTAGAGCCGTAGTAAAAGTTGATGTGACCCCTGTTTGTATCGTCAACAAGACAAACAGCCCGCAGTATCCCTATGAATCGTTAATATTCCAGGCAGAGATTACAGATATGGAGTCAGGGGTGGATGAACAAAGTGTCTATTTAGAAATAGATTCGCAAGGGCATTCTATGTATTACAACTCACAATCGGGATTATACGAGGCTATTATCAGTAATATACCTTTCCCGCCATCTTTACCATCATCCATTGCCTATAAAATATTAGCCAGAAATAAAAATGGTATTGAGAGCTGTGAGAATTTTTTGCTTTCTCTTATAGTAGATACAAGTAAGCCTGCAACGCCGGTAGTTACGGACAGCGGAGTGTATAGTACATACACAGACAAGATATATGCTGAATGGAGTAGTAGTGATTCAGAATCAGGGATACAAAACTATCAATATTCGATAGGGACAACACAAGGAGGGACAAATATTTTAGGGTGGCAATCCATAGGCACACAAACTGAGGGTTGGTTAAAGGCAGCGTTTATTCCAGAGATGACCTATTATATTAATGTCATGGCTCAGAATAAAGCAGGGCTGTGGAGTGAACCGGGTTATTCTGACGGGATTCAAATAAGATATTCTTTTTCTATCCCTCTTTCTGTAGGCTGGAGTAATATCTGTCTGCCCATAGAGCCGACGGATTCTAAAATAGAATCAGTTCTTGCTTCTATAGCGGGTAAGTATGATAGAGTAGCATCTTTTACTTCTGAACAAGGAGCTTTGCTTTATTCTCCCGCTTTGCCTGCATTTCTAAATACTTTAAAAGACCTGCATGCCGGGCAGGGCTTTAGTATTTTAATGAAAGAGGCGGTAACGTTAACTATAGATGGACAAAAAACCGATTCTATATTTCCCGTTTTGCAGGAAAACTGGAATTTTGTCGGCTTAACCACATTAGAAACCAAGAATGTTACTGATGTGGTAAATATCAGTCAAATAGTTCAGATATATACGATGAAACCAGGTTCTCCGGATACAACCAGTGAAGCGGATAAATTATATTATCCTGCGCACTTTACTGTTTTTGAACCTGGTAAAGGATATTGGATAAAGGAAGATACTATTGCTCCTGCAGGTACAATTAGTATAAACGACGGCGCAGCATCTACGACTTTTACTTCTGTAACTTTGACTCTATCCGCCTCAGATACGGTAAGCGGTGTGTCAGAGATGCAATTGTCGAACGATCAACTTAACTGGCCAACTTCACCGCAGGCCTATATTACTTCAACAAACTGGACGTTATCCTCAGGCGATGGGACAAAGACAGTCTATGTTAAATTCAAAGACGCTGCTGGTAACTGGTCAGACGCGATAAGCGATACGATTATCTTGGATACAACAACAAAGAGCTTTAGCTTTAATCTTATCGCGGGCCTGAATTTATTAACATTGCCTTTAGAGCCTTCACCCGCTTATACTGCAAAGACATTAGCGGCCGCCATCAATGCGCAGGGAGGCCAAATTACAAAAGTGCAGAAATGGGATGGAAGCGGTTGGAAGACCTATTCAGTTGGGGCGCCTTTTGGAGATTTCGCGATAACAGTGGGGCAAGGATATATCTTATCAGCTGATAAAGCCAGCCAGTTTATATTAACAGGTAAGCGCATAACTAATATTCAATACAATATTAATATCGGGCTTAATCTATTGGGATTTCCTATCGGCGGGCCGTATACTGCCAAGAGCCTTAGCCAGGAAATCAACGCGCAAGGAGGCAAAATTACGAAGGTGCAAAGATGGGATGGGAGCGGCTGGAAGACCTATACAGTCGGGGCGCCGTTTGGAGATTTCGCGATATCTCCTTCGGAAGCTGTTATGCTGTATTCGGATTCTTGTTTTTTATACAATAAATGAGTGTTAATATTGTAGAAAATGGTACGCAGCGGTCGGGGGATGTTAAACGTGTAAAAAGTATTTATGTCGTTCAATAAACTCAGATAGAGGGGGGTGCGGCTATGAAAAAGACATTAGTATTTAGAGGAGCGGTAGTTACATCTTTATTTATATCTTGGTTAGGCGTTTCATGTTGTTTTGCCGGAGACGACAGGGGTAATATCGAAAGATTTCAACCTAAGATTGTTCATGAGCAGGATAATTATGCAGGCTCTATAACATCTAAGATAAAAGCGAAGACACGAAGAAGTGAAGTAATTGTTAAAAAGAATGAGCTTACAGGCAGTCCCCACTCTATCATTGCCGCAGGATTAGAAGTCAAGGACAAAGCAGGGATGAAGGATGCCATCACAAATCTAAAGAGCAGGGTAATAGATAAAAAGATGCGGCTTAAGGGAGAAGTTTTGTCCGCGCCTCAGCAAAAAATAGACCAAGCCGCCCGCAGATTCATAAAGGATAACAAGGATATATTATCCACAGATGAATCAAACCTAAAATTATTAAACATCCAAAAAGTAAGAAGTAAGGCATACGTAAGCTACCAGCAATACTATAAGGATATCCCTGTTTATCAAGCCATAGTTAAAGTGGTCATAAGCAGTCAGGGTAAAATTCCTTCTTTGGGAGCGGACTATCTAAGGATATAAACATAAGCGTAATACCGGATATAACGGAGGAGCAGGCTTTATCTACAGCCAGGGTTGACAGTAATTTCGATAAAACAAAAGACACCATTACATCCGATGGGCTCTTAATCCTTCCTTTAAAGGAGAATGATGTTTACATCTATCATCCGGCTTACAAATTAGCCGTATCAAAGTCTTATCCTGAACCCGCTTCCTGGGTATATTTCATAGATGCAAATACGGGGGAGATACTTGTCAAATATAACGACATAAGGCACGGAACTCTTTCAGGCAAAGTTACGGGGCCTATGCTTCCCGAATCTTATGATGAAGCGCCTCAGAGAGTCAACTTTAAGGATGAGTACGTATATATAACTACTCCGGTGAATGCTCAGGCAAACACAGACTCAAGCGGAAACTACAGTCTTACTCTTGCCGCCGGAACCTATAGCTTTACTACCCGCCTCGCAGGCCCATGGACTTATATAACAAATGCCGCCGGTAGCAGCGCTTCATATTCAAAGTCTGTTTCTGCCCCATCTACGAATAATATAGACTGGGATACATCCGGACAAGCCACTGCTGATATAGCAGAGATGAACGTATTTTATCACGTGAACAAAATACACGATTATGTCAAGAATACTCTAAAGTATGATAATATGGATTTGTTGATGCTGGCTGAAGTAAATGCCGTTAATCTTGACAATGCTTATTTTTCGTCAGGGGCATGGAGTCTTACTTTTGGAGACGGCGGGGGAAGATTTCGAAACTTTGCCTTATTCTCAGATATTATTTATCATGAATATACCCATGCTGTCAACAGAAGGATATATACGGATGGGGGCGCTGACTTGCCTTATGAAGGAGAATCCGGTGCCATAGACGAAGGTGTGGCGGATTATTACGCTTGTACCATAAACGGGGATTCTATGATTGGAGATGGCGGGCTGTACTTAAACGGTATAGTATATATGAGAGATTTAAACAATACCTTGAAAATTCCCGATGATTGGAAAGGAGAAGTTCACGACGACGGCAGAATAATCGCCGGCGTTTTATGGGATTTAAAAAAGGACATAGGAAAACAATTGGCGGATGAGTTAATTCATAACGCTCGTTTTGGCTGCCCGGAAAGTTTTCAAGATTATGCGGAACAGGTATTGATAGTAGATGATGATCCTCTGTATGGCGGGGATGATGATATTTCTAACGGGACACCTCATAGTGTATCTATTGGAAAGGCGTTTATAAAGCATGGAATTTTCTCTTCAAGCCTTTGGTCATCATGGACACTTCCAAGTGAGAAGGAATACATAAGAGGAGTAATAGAAATTAAAGCCATACCGCATGACAATTACGGGTTTGAAAATTGTGAACTATATATCTGGGAAGAAGCAATCCCGGACAAAACACCGGAAAATGGCCATCTTATCATTGCTTCAGGAGATGAAGGAGTAGACTATTTATGGAATACGAGCGTATTTAAAGATAATATCTACTGCTTGGGGCTAAAAGTAGTAACCGAAGATAATAATTCCGCGTGGCTGTATACGCATGATATAACCATAGACAATTATAACAGTCCTTCTGAGCTTAAGGATAAGGTGAATAAATGCGTATTTCTTGGCGAGAAAATAGAATTTCCTGTTTCCGCAGCAAGCATTGATGACCCTGACGGCCCTTTTTACGTCGCACCTGTTATTATAGTCAAAGAGCATACGTTACCTACACAGCCATACTTTAATTTTGATTCTTCACTTGATAGCTGGATATTCTCCTGGATGCCGGCGGAATCGGACGAAGGTAAGATTTATAGTGTAACTTTTCAACTAACCGATGGAGAATTTATCGCGTCTCAAACAACAAAGATATGTGTTATGAAATTGGTTAAGATACCGGTTTCATCGTCAGCCCCCTCGAACGGCCATACTTCTGCCATAGACGGCAACTACATTGTTTGGGCGTATAGTGATAGGAATAGCAATGACTACGCTATTTGTCTCTATGACATTTCCAGAAATGAGGAGCGGCGAATTACTTCTGAGCCGGTAATACATTGTGATCCTGTCATATCCGGTAACTATATTGCTTGGGAAGATTACCGCGGCACCGACTATTTAAGTCCTGACCATGACCTCTATCTTTATGACATTTCCAAGGATGAGAAACAGAAGATTGCTTCTAATTCAGGATTGCTTTTTCAACCTAAGATATCCGGTAACTACATTGTCTGGCAAGAGGAGGGTAGTGGTTACGATTTTAACATTTATCTTTATGATATTTTCAAAAATGAGAAACGGCAAGTTGCTCCCGAGCAAAGCTGGCAAGTAACCCCCGATATATGCGGTAACTATATTGTCTGGCGATCGGGCGACTTTGATATTTATCTTTACGACATTTCTAAAAATGAGAAACGGCAAATTGCTTCTGGGCCAAATTTGCGCGGTATGCCTGTTATATTCGGTAGTTATGTTGTTTACCAAGAGTTTCAGTTTCACAATGACAACTGGGATATCTATCTTTATGACATTTCCAAAAATGAAACCCGGCAAATTACTTTTGCCACGGGATACCAAACTGGTGCCGCTATATCCGGCAATTACATTACCTGGAACGACCTGCGCAATGGCAACTATGATGTTTATCTTTATGACATTTTTAAAAGTGAAGAATGGTCAATTGCTTCCGGTCCAAACGCGCAATGTGATCCTCACATATCCGGTAACCGCATTGTCTGGTTAGATATTCCTTACGGGATTAACCTCGGGCATATTTGTCTGGCTATGTTCCCTGTAGCCGACACCACGCCGCCCACAACTCCGGTCGTTAAGGATGACGGGGCATACACCACGAGCACAAGCCAGCTTCACGCCTTATGGACAACATCAAGCGACTCAGAATCAGGCATAACAGAATATCAATACGCTATAGGGACATCCGCCGGCGGCAGAAATATTGTCGACTGGACATCGACAGGCACAAATACTTCAGTTACAAAAACAGGATTATCCCTGATTTATGATAGAACTTACTACTTCATGGTAAGGGCCAAGAATGGTGCGGGACTATACAGCGTATACGGTGCGGCTGAGGAAAATGGTAGTTCAGATGGCATAATAGTAGTAGAGAATGCTTTCTCGTTTTCTATTTCCTCCGGCTGGAACCTTATCTCTCTACCCATAAAATTCGTCCCATCCCATACAGCAAGAACATTAGCGGCTGAAATCAACAAGCAGGGAGGTCAAATTACGAAAGTGCAAAGATGGGATGGAAGCGGCTGGAAGACTTATGTAGTCGGGGCGCCTTTTGGAGATTTCGCGATAGAAGAGCGTAAAGGGTATTTTCTATTATCCGAAAACGCCGCGTCACATTCTGTTTGGTTGAAACAAAAATAACAACACCAATTATGTGTGAATATCGGGAAGGAACTCCGATAATTACAATCTATACTATAAAGCAGGGTTCTTCGGATACAACAAGTGAGACAAATAAATTGTATTATCCTGCGCACTTAAATTTGCTAAACCGTCCTTTTTATGTGAAGTAAACCTATTGGGCATTTATCGCGTCTAATCTTGATTAAAAGTTAAAGGTTTCTGTCAGGATAGATTTTAAAAACATTCAAAGAAAGCAAAATATGTCTTGTAATTTAGTTAATGCTGCTAAAAAGTCTGAGATAAGGTAAGCGGTTACAAAAGAAGGCAGAATATCCTTGAAATAGTGTATTATAGAGGGTATACTTTGTTATAAGAGTGAAGATTGTTTCGCAATTTTCTTTGACATTTGGTCATTTTTGAAAAAGGCAAACCCCGTTAGAGACACAGATTCTAATGGGGGGAGTCATGTTAGAGATAAGAAGTCTCTAACGGGGCAAACTTAGGGTAACCTGAGGGCGCAAAGCGACGGTGTCTTGGGATAGAAACCCAAGGTAGGCCGCGTTGCCAAAAAGAAAGAGTAATTTTAAACCCTAAGGTTTCTATAATCTGCCTTAGGGTTTTTTGTTTGTAGAT
>JAZDFP010000061.1:0-3941 GCA_043807745.1 Planctomycetota bacterium | reverse complement strand
TGAATACCGGTATTTGTAATTGGTCTTTTGACATAAATACTGTGGAAATAACCCTCGTAGGAAACAAAAAATTGCATCATCAGTTTTGATTATACTAATCTATGAGTTCTTAATCTGAAGTATTAAGATTAAATCTCTTTTTCTATTACCTCTATTTGTTTGATGTCAACTATACCGAGGCGATATTTAGAACCTGCGCAAGTTTCCAAATAATCAGACCGTAATTTAGGTGCATCCGGTAAAACCTTATCACGATATTCCTGAATACTTTCCTGAGCAACGATATCAACTGCTACAGGATCTAAACCTGCAATGATCCCATTATAATTCCAGTGGTATCGCGAATCATCCGAAGGACCGCCATTATATAAAGGATAAATAGCATCACAAATAACAAGTCTGGTTTTATTCTTAATATCCTTGATATTATAAATTTCAGCCGCACCGGGATTGCAATCATTTTCATATAATACCTTGGAATTACCGTCATTTATTTCTATAGCGCCATACATATTCATTATAGCACCGCTAACGCCTGTATATTCCTTAAACTTAAATGTTTTAATCGAAGGCATATTAATTAAAACCGTGCATAATTTTGAGACGATATTAGAAACTCTGGTTGTTGCTGAACCGATACTAATGGTCTTATCATCAAATCCAGCCATTGGCTTACTCAAACGCTGAACTCGCTTGGTATTAGTTGCAATACATCTAACGTCTGTTTTCTTATCATTGATTACATAACCAGCCTGTTCTAATTCATCAGCGGTCCTGTCCCAGATAATAATTTGGTTATCCGGTACGCCTATCTTTATTAGGAAATCCGCCAGCCCGTATGCTATCTCCGGTTTGGTAGCATTATTAGCCTCTCCCAGATACGCGCTAACCTTAATACCGACTACATCTTTCGGATTAATAAGTTTCTGGAGTAATTCTTCACCTGAAGAACTTTCCGAGAGAATACGCAATGCTTCGTAAATGGTGCGATTAATTTCTAATTTATTAATATCACCTTTTGAATTCCTCATATTAGGATTGCGAATCTTAACAACTTTTGCTTTGGAAGGGGCGGCAAATATAGTTGAGGTAAATCTAAAAGGAAAGGCAAATAACCCAGCTCCAGAAATGACCAATGCCTTTATGAACTTTCTTCTTTCCATTTTGTTCATATATTAAATATACATCTTTACACTATGATTGTCAAGCACTATATCAGATATAGAAATATTTTATTGACTAAATAATTACCATTTTGATAATATTACAAATAAAGCAAAGGAGTTAATATGCCAAGAATAACTTTCAGAATTTGTAGTATCATCATCTGTTTTATAATCTTGAGTGGCTGTGCATCAAAACCCAAGACTGACCCAAACGCACCTTCTGTTGCTCCCCCTGTATTCAACACTGAACCATTACTGATTACTATTGATACAGTTCCTGATGTTTATTATGTAGAGAACCATATTAATATGTTCTTCTATGTTAATTTATGGTATTATTACTGTGATAATAAATGGTTTATAAGTTCCTCTTATAATGGGCCATGGATATATATTGAAACCTATAGATTACCTGGAAGATTAGGCCAAATACCGTCGGGACATCTGAGGCAGCCACCCAGTTATCCGAAAGAAACACCAAGCCACAATAAAAAAGATAAATAGTTAATAATCTCGTGATTAATAATCCCGAAGGCTTTCGGGACAGAGTAGCAAAGGGCAGTTAGCTCAGCTGGTTAGAGTGCCTGGATCACACCCAGGAGGTCGGAGGTTCGAATCCTCTACTGCCCACCATAAACTTATATATCTGTTTTATGCCTCTTTTTTATCCTCTTGTTTTTTATCCTCTGTCTCCTTAGTTACTTATTCGTCTTCGTGCACTCCCTTCTTGAATTCTTTAACAGATTTGCCCATTGAACGAGCTAACTGAGGTAATTTAGTGGCACCAAAAAGTAATACCAGAATTGCCAATATAATTATTAGTTCAGTTGCTCCAATGTTATTGAAAAATCCTAACATATAAACCTCCTTTTAATTTTATGTTAAATTATCAGATTATAATTACACTGTCAAGAAAAATAGTAGCCACGAAGGCACAAAGACACTAAGAAGAAATCAACAGGTTGTTTTCCCCACCCGCCTCTGGCGGGTGAATGTCTTAGTGTCTTGGTGGTTAATATTAATATAATTTCTTATACCATCAAGAAAGATTATAATAATTCTAAAATTTGCTTGTAGACCTTATTTAAGATATGATATTATCAAATAGCAAATATGAAAAATAATCATGATGAATTCCAACCTTACATAAACGCTGATAAATCAATCAGTGAATTCAGCCTGCGTGCAATTATACTCGGTATCATTTTGGCAATAATATTTGGAGCGGCTAATGCTTATGTGGGCTTGAAAGTAGGGATGACTGTCTCCGCTTCAATTCCGGCTGCGGTTATTTCCATGGCAATGCTACGCGGGCTTTTCAAACGCGGGACAGTCCTTGAAAATAATATGGTTCAGACCATCGGCTCATCAGGTGAATCATTAGCCGCTGGCATAATCTTTACCGTTCCCGCCTTAATATTCCTCGGCATCTCACCTACCATCCTTGAAATATTTATAATGTCAGCATTAGGCGGTTGTTTAGGTATACTTTTTATGATTCCTCTAAGACGATATTTAATCGTCCGCGAACATAATAATCTCCCCTATCCTGAAGGCACAGCCTGTGCAAAGATTTTAGTGGCTGGCGAGGAAGGCGGAACCAAAGCAAGATTAGTCTTTATCGGAGTTGCCTTAGGCGCCATTTATAAATTCCTGATGTATGGCCTGGGGCTCTGGAAGGACGTGGTCGGCTTCAAATTAAAACTGTCAAATAATCCCACGGTCCAGACCACGTTAGGCGCCGAGGTCACGCCGATTCTATTAGGCGTGGGCTATATTATCGGCTTACGTATTGCAGCGCTGATGTTTGCCGGCGCCGTCTTAGGCTGGCTGGTCCTGATTCCGGTGATTCAATTCATCGGCGCCAATTTAACCTCGCCCGTCTCGCCTGCCACCAGCCCTATCAACCAACTTGATACAATGGCCATCTGGAAAGCATATATCAGATACATCGGAGCCGGCGCGGTCCTCCTGGGCGGTATCGTCAGTTTGCTTAAATCACTACCCATCGTCATCAGTTCCATCCGCCAGAATTTCAGCAACCTCTTCAATAAGCAGAAAGAAACATCTATCTGCCGCACTGAAAACGATATCAGGTTCAAGTATATCATTCTCATTGCCGTCCTGACCGTGATTGCAACCATAGTTTACCTGGTCTTCTACAAACCGGCTATCGGAACCGCCTCATCCTGGCCCAAAGGTTTAGTCGGCGTATTCCTGATAATGGTCCTGGGCGGATTATTCATCACAGTCGCCTCGCGGATTGTCGGCATTGTCGGCTCGTCATCCAGCCCGGTTTCTGGTATGACCATCACCACCCTGGTCGTTGTCTCATTGATATTTGTAGCATTCGGCTGGACCGACCAGAGCAGTATGATTATCGCAATGTCTATCGGCGCCATTGTCTGTATTGCGGTCTGTATGGCCGGCGATATCTCGCAGGACCTTAAGACCGGCTATCTGGTGGGCGCCACTCCCTATAAACAACAGATTGCGGAGTTTATCGGCGTCCTGGCCCCGGCACTGGTCATTGCCTGGGTGCTCCTGCTCCTGCATAAAACATACGGGCTCGGACCTGAAGGAAAATTACAGGCGCCGCAGGCCACCCTGATGTCCATCATCGTCAAGGGTGTTATCTCGCAACAACTACCCTGGGTGCTTTTACTCATCGGTATATTCATCGGCACCTGCATAGAACTGCTGGGCATCTCGTCCTTGCCCTTTGCGATTGGGCTATACCTGCCCTTTACCCTATCCGCGCCGATTATCATCGGC
>JAZDFP010000060.1:0-7894 GCA_043807745.1 Planctomycetota bacterium | reverse complement strand
GACCTTCGGTACGCAGATTAATTGCGGTTATAATTCCTGATGAGGGACGAGAAGATAATCCTAAAGAACATCCTATTGCATAAACCGGATTGAATAAGAAATACTGATAATCTCTTGATGCTAATTTGGCGTAAAATAATTTATCCTGTAAATCCGTCAAATCTGCGTTTATCTGCGTCCTAATCAACGCCAAGTCTTTTATTGTGTCCGTTATTATTACTGTTCCGGTAATGATTGTGGAATCATATAATTCTATATTAACTACGCTCTGGTTATCTACTACATGTGCGGCAGTCAAGATAAAAGTTTCAGGTTGCAGGTTACTCGCCTCGCTGTCCTTCTGGGTAGCCCAGACAGGGCGGCGAAGCGGGCAGGTTTCAGGTTTTAACTCATAACTTGTAACTTTTAACTTATAACTTATCACTACTCCAGACCCTGTGCCGCTACTTGAGGTAATTCTAACAGTAGGATACAGCATCTTCTCGTATTCTTCCTGATATGGATTTATTTGATTATCCTGTGTCTTAAAAACAATCTCGTATCCCTTATCTGGCTCGCCTGCCTGATTGAGCAAACCGAGCAGGATTATCCCTATTACCATAATCCCTATTAATCTGTTTACTCGCAGTTTGAAGAATGAATTACTGCGAGTTATCCCGATTATCGGGAGTAATCTGTGGCTCCGTTTCATAACCTTATCCTCCTTGAGGGCTTACCTCTCATAGTGGTCTATTTCGTCATACATCATCCTTATTGACTCGTTCCATTCCCATGGTGAGTCGCTGGGCTCATTTATTCCTACCTCTTCCTCGTAGCAATCCAGACAACAGCCCATAGCCCTTGCGGTGAGGTTCTTCAAACCCCTGCCCTTTGGCAGGTCGCCCCCACATCTCTCACAGACCAGATAAGTATTTTCATAACACTCACGGCATAGCCTTTCTCTACGGCAGGCAAAACTGACCTGATTATTACGTGCTGGAAGCCGCTTCCCGCACACTTCGCAGGAGTTCTCAAGCCCTAAACCAGTGTTTAATTCCTCGTTTCTCATATATTTATCCTTTCTGGAGGGCTATTCGTCATTAGTCATTGGGGCTTAGGCATTTGCCCAGCCCTCCCCCTCCATAAGCGTATTCGCTGAAACACCCCCGGATGTGACAGAGAAAATGATATTTTGGTGAAAATATTTAAACCCTTGACAGACAGGATTGTTTTTGATAAAAAATATTTAATGACCAGCGATGAAAAACCTGCCGTCAGAAGCGATGAAGACCTTGTTCAGGATTATCTTAAAGGCGATGAGAATGCCTTTTCTCTCCTGATTGACCGTTACCAGAAGCGCCTGATTGCCTACATTTATCCTTCTGTTAAAAACTATCACACGGCTGAGGATATTGCATTTGAAACATTTGAATCCGCCTGGCAGGGATTAAGACAATTTGACAGACAGAAAAGCAGTTTCAAAACATGGCTCTATTTGATTGCCGACCGACGTAGAATTGATAAACTACGAAAGAAAGATAGAGAAATACAAACAACTACCTTAATAGCGGAGGAAATCCCGATAACCGGTGATATCGTCGTAGATATGCAGGAAATAGAACCCTCATCACAGAACCGTGTTCTTGGTTTAATAGAGGCAAATGACGAAGTAGAAATCAATGAAATCAAGGAAAAGTGTTTATCGGTCTTATCCGAAGATGAACGATTACTTTATCAACTTAAATTAGAACAAGGATTAACAGATAAAGAGATACTTAATTATGCCCCACCGGGTCACCCAGTGGGTGAGCCGTTTAAGAACTTAAAGGAAGACGCTTTAAGGCAACGGCTTCTACGATTGAAGAAAACAATGGCTAAAGAATTATCAAAATACCTGGGAAAAGAAGAACACGAATAAGACGAATGAAAGCGAATTACACGAATTATTCGTCCGATTCGTCATATTCGTGCTATTCGTGTTCTAATTAGGAGGTGTATTTTATGAATAGAACTTGTAAGGATTATGAAATGGATTTAATGCACAAAGCCAGTGGTGAGGTTGATTACATCAAAGATAAAGACGCACTGGAGCAACACTTGAAAGGATGTTCTGTCTGCCAAAAAGCCCTGAAAGGGTTCATAGAGGTGGATACCTTTGCGGCTGCCACACGACAACCGTCAAAGCAATTCCAGGAAAAGATGGCTGACCTGCGCCAACGTGCCCAAAAAGGGACTCCGCCCCTACAACCGGGGCAGAAAATAGATGTCAAGTGGGAAATTGACTCAGCCGCTGGAAAAATCTATAACTGCCTCAAGGCAAATGGTCCGGCAATGCCCATACCCCTGATAAGAGAGAAGACCGAACTGTTTAATTATCCTTTCTATGAAGCGATGGGCTGGCTGGCTGGTCAGGAAAAGATTACTTTTACCAAAGACAAAAACGGTAAACCAGATTATGCCTCGCTTAATCCCGGGGCATAGTAAAGGATTTTATAAAAATGATATCTTGTAATACAGGAAAATAGATGGATGTAATTTATATAATGTGTCCCCGAAGAAATTATTTATATAATGTGTCCCCGAAGAAATTGGACAGAAAGAAGAAGATTATGAAACAGATAAAATTGGTTATTGCAGTTATCCTGATGCTAATTATAGGTACCCTATTTTGCGGGGGATGTCAAACTTACATCAATACCAATTTACGGTCAACTTATTTACTTCTCGAACCAGAAGTAAAAGTTTATCCGGACCCTGATATCGATTGGAGTAAATATAAAACCTTTTCTGTTTTCCCATATCAAATTATCAATAAAGAAAGTCGATTGAACCCAATAGAAGAAAAACAAGTTCTTTTCTATGTTAGAAATCAACTTGAGTGCTTAGGTTATACATTTGTAGAACCAAATAAGAATCCTGATTTTTTGGTTACAGCCAATTTTAATTGTGAATATCAAGAATATTATATCCCACCTCAAACCATTATATTACCTCGCTATATTCCAGGAGAAACAATAACGACATATACTAACAATTCCGGACATATAAATACCTACGGAGATGTGAATATGTGGGGAACATATCATGGGTCTTCAACAAGCACTACTTATATACCAGGAACAATGACAACAGAAACATATACCCAACCTGGTTATAACATAGGACATTATTATCCACATGCAGACATTACTATTTATGACAGTAAGACTTTTAAAACAATATGGTCTGCCAATGGCACTGGAACATCTAATAATTCTGATTTTCGGATTTCGGGACAAAGAGTTTTATCTGTCATGCTTTATAAATTAAGACGAGGATCTTATTCTAACTCAGACTCCGAGTTTATTCAAGGTTGTAATACGATATATATCACTTGTGGAATGTTTTTGTATATAATGACTACTGATGGTATTAATTATTTTCCGACAATAACGGTGACTCCTGATTCTCGTGCGAAGAAAGCAGGGGTTATAAATGATGATATAATTATCCAAATCAATGGGGAATCAACCGCAAATAAATCGTTTTTTGAAGTCGGCAAAATGTTTGGAAGGTCAAAGGAAAATGAATTAAATCTTAAAATCTGGAGAATGGGTAAGATTGAAGATATAAAAATCACACAAGTTGGTTCATTGAAAAAAAATCCTAAGGCATACTTTGATGTTGGGTCTACTTATGGAAGAGCGGAGAATTATCCGAAGGCGATAGAATCATATAAGGAAGCTATTCGTCTTAAACCTGATTATGCTGAGGCATATTTTTGGCTTGGGTTTACCTATGGAAATTTGGGTGATAACCAGAAGGCGATAGAATCATACAAACAGGTCATTCGTATCGAGCCTGATAATGTCAAGGCACATTTTAATCTTGGGTGTGCCTATGGAAATTTGGGTGATGACCAGAAGGTGATAGAATCATTCAAACAGGTCATTCGTATCGAGTCTGATAATGCCAAGGCACACTTTAATCTTGGGTTTGCCTATAGAAATCTGGGTGATGACCAGAAAGCGATAGAATCATTCAAACAGGTCATTCGTATCGAGCCTGATAATGCCGAGGCACACTATAATCTTGGGTTTGCCTATGGGAAGTTGGTTGATAACCAGAAGGCAATAGAATCATACAAGGAGGCTATTCGCATTAAACCTGATTATGCTGAGGCACACTTTTGTCTCGGACAAATCTATGATTTAATAGGCGATCATCAGAAAGCAATAGAACCATATAAAGAAGTCATCCGTCTTAAACCTGATGATTATCTTTTGAGGTCTGCATATCTTGGAATAAAAGATTATCTGAAAGCAATAGAGTTATTTAAGAAAGTTATTGAGATGAATCAGAATGATAAAGGTATCTGGTATAATTATGCGTGTGCTTTATCCAATAATCAGAATATTGATGAAGCATTTCAAGCATTAAAAAAGGCAATTGAATTGGGCTATAAGGATTTTGATTGGATGAAGAAAGATTGGGATTTGGAAAATCTACGCAAGGATAAGCGTTTTAGTGAAATCGTACCACAATAAACCTTAACTATTATTAATTCGATTAATTCGGGAGACATCATACTGAATTAAATCCTTACGGGAGGCTATCGCGCTAAGATGTCACTGGAATTTATATTGTATTGAAAGAAGATTTATTTGACATATAATCTATTTTTTGAATAATAATATAATCTTTCTTATATGGATATATCATTAATTGTTGCCTATCTCCTTAAAGAAGCAAAAGACCGTAATACACCTCTAACAAAAGTTGCTTTAATTAAAATACTGTATCTTTTAGAGGTGGAGTATTTCAGGTATATGAGGCATAGGTTAACAAACTTAGAATGGCAATTTTATCATTATGGTCCTTATCCTCCTAAAATAGAACTAATCTTAGATAAGAATTTTGATTTAGATAGACAGTCATCTAAAGACGGAAAAGAATTCATATTATTATTCCCCAACCAAGTGCTAGAAAAATCTCTAAACTATAATGCAATACCGCTTGAAATAAATGGTATTGCCAACGAAATTATTGATAATTGGGCAGGAATGCCATTGAAAGATTTATTAAATTACGTCTATTTTGAAACTGAGCCAATGCAAGGGGTTAAAAGGAAAGACATTCTTGATTTTAATAAAATTAGACCAATTGAAAATATACGAATAGAAATTTCTGAGGAAAAGAGAAAACAATTACAACAGATTCAAAACAGGTTGATTGATGTGGCAACTCAAAATAAGACATATCATTGTGAACCGATTCATGACACCTTATATCTCAAAAATATCGCATTATGGGATGAAGAATTTACTATGCCCAATTTGTTGGGCGAAGTTACAATAGATAACAATACTATAAAGAACAATGCGCGGAAGTAAAGAATTTCTTCTTACCGGTAATGCGGATAATTTTTACAAAACCTCCGAAAGAACTGATTCAATTAACGGTAAATTATGCTGGGTGCATTCGGTATATCCATATAGGTATCCTCAAATCCTAAAAATAATATCTCACGATGGGTATGATGAATCGAAAACCAAATTCAAGATAAAGCCGTATTCAGAAGGCGATGAAAGACATGACCCCTTAAAAATATCCGAGTTAGAATTAGAGACAGGTGCTAATTTTTATATATTAAAAGGTAAAAAAAGATTAGCAGTCATATTAGGTGAAATAGAATGCGATTGGTACAAAGCAAGTGATTCACCGGAAAAGTTGGCTTTGGTTGCACCAATTTTCAGTTTCAAAGATAGACAAGACAAGGAGTTTGTATTAAAAGCACAGTTTTTCTGTTTTCCTAACTTATTTTACTTACCCCTATCTTCATGTGGATGTGATGCTGAATCTGCAATTAGATTAGAAATGATTCAGCCTGTTCCTGCTAATGCGATTAAACCATATTCTATAAAAACTAATTATGTCTATTTATCAGAGGTTGCCTATGAACTTCTAATTACACATTTCTTAAGGTTTGTTGGATACCCTAACTTCAACAAAAATGTTGCAGATGACATTAACACCTACAGAGACCTAATGATTTCTTCAATTGTTAAAGATAGCAAAACTAATGGTCCAGATAGAATAGGAGAACCGAAACCTATTTATTTAGCATAACAGCCATATTTGAATTCAGGGCATGCCACAACTTATTCTGACCACCCAAAACCTCGATTTTCGGCTATTTTCGTTATTTTCCCTGACGGGACTTCCGTCTAAAAAATATGTTATTGTGGGTCGCAACCCATTATAAACCCCGTTAGAGGTAGGTCATCCTACTGAATCTGGATGACCGTCATACCTTACCAAATACCCGGAATATATGGCTATTTCAGTTTGTTTTTAAGACCTTATTTTGCTAATTTGGCATCTCTAACGGGGTAAATCAACCCGTTACAAAGGCAGGGGGGGTGTTACCTCCCCTATACCACCATATCCCCCCCGACCCTATACCCCAACACTCTCTACCCGATACCCCAACACTCCCTACCCGATACCCCAACACTCCCGACCCTATACCCAGACACTCCCGACCTAATACCCAGACACTCCCGACCTAATACCCAGATACTCCCGACCCAATACCCCGATACTCCCTACCTGATACCCCAAGACTCCCTACCCGATACCCCAACACTCCCTACCTGATACCCCAAGACTCCCTACCTGATACCCCAACACTCCCTACCTGATACCATACCGCCACCCCCCTGCAAAAAACATTCCACTGAATAGTAAGATAATGAATGCCGACTTGTAAGTTAATCCCGCATTATTCATATAGTGTTTATTAGTCAAAAGTTCGCATTCCTTCCGCCTGTCATTCCCGCGTAGGCGGGAATCCAGACAACTTCAGGGAAGCCTGGATTCCTGCTCTCACCGAGACCCAGTGGGTTTCGCAGGAATGACAAAAGCGGATGGCTACATAAATTATGAGAACTTTCGGTTAATAACCACTATATTTGGAATTTGGGATTTGTAATTTGGATTTTTTGTTAGAGGTGGTCTGCTTTTCTCAAGTAGGTTTCTTTGACGGACTGGACACGCTCTCTGTCCCGCAATAAATAAAATAAATAAAAATGTTTAGAGGGGACACTTCCCATCGGCTGAATATGGCTATTTTGCTGGGGTGTAAAGCATGGTTTATATAAAATGTGGTAATTCGGGGGACGCCCTCCAGGGGGAGGTAACCCATAGTGAATAGTTAAGATGTCCACGGAATCACGATAAGTAATGAGGGATTTTATAACAAGAAAGACTCACAGCCGTTCAAAATAGAGGGATTCAGGCGGTGGGAAGTGTCCCTCTTGGCTATCTATGGAAAATCGCCCCAAAATCAAATATTTTTCTTGACAAGGATAAGAATTTTCTCTATAGTAATTGTATAAAAAGAGGAAAATGGATGCCGTCAGGTTTGAAATGACGGATTCCGACTCACATAAGTTAGATAAGGGGTCAGGGTGTTTTACCTCTGCCTGCAGAGGTAGGCCTAAATCCTCATCCTGAGTCCCCAGTTTTATATGGGGACGAATGGTCTAGATTCTTCAGTCCCGATGTTTATCGGGGCTTCAGAATGACTGCTTATAAGGGTTTATAATGGTTTCCCGACGAAACTCCCCGAGTAGTCAGTTAGATATAACTATACAAGAATAGGGAATAATATATTATGAAAAGTAGTATGAAAATATTATTAGTTGGATTAAGTTTATTTGTGTTATTGAATAATAGTCAGAGTGAAACAAAAGAAAGAGTTTTTAGTCGTCTGGATACTGACTCAGAAATACAGCGTCTCAAGGAAGCACTGAATGAAAAAAACTTACAAACTAAACTTTGGGCGGTTCGCAGTCTTGCAAAATACCCCCAGTCATTAAGTGGACCACTCCTGATGGAGCAATTCGATAAATATATATCCGAAGATACACTG
>JAZDFP010000059.1:0-9111 GCA_043807745.1 Planctomycetota bacterium | reverse complement strand
CTTTATATTTTTATCCTTTTCAGCCAACCTTAATAACTCATTGATTTTCTCCGGTGTGCAGGTATTCCGTGATACCAAAGAAGACCTCGTCTCATGGTCTAAAATTAATCCTTCTACCGGCACTAAAAGAATCTTGTTATTGCTATTTTCATCTCCGGAGATAAATTGCTCTTCCCATTTATCCTTAGAACCGAAAGACGGGAAAACACAACCACTCAGACATATTAATGCGATTACTGTTACAAATATCTTTTTCATAATCAATACTCCTTATGTTTTGTGATTGGATTACTAAATATTACCTATTATTAACTGTTATAATTAGTGGCTGTCAAGAAAAATAGTAGCCACGAAGACACAAAGGCACTAAGAAGAAATTAGCGGGTTATTTTCTTTGTGTCTTAGTGTCTTGGTGACTAATCTTATACTTTCTATACCGCAAGTAAAATATTCTCTTTGCTGTTTGACAATATGGTTATTAGAAGTTAGAATATATTTTATGACGGATTATGAAATAGTTATAGGATTAGAAGTCCACACGCAATTAAAGACTGATTCTAAACTTTTCTGCGGTTGCTCTACGGTTTTCGGCTCGGAACCAAATAGCCAGACCTGTCCGGTTTGTCTTGGATTACCGGGAGTGTTACCGGTGGTTAACCGTAATGCATTTGAACATGCTCTTAAGATTGCCATAGCCTTGAATTGTCAGATTGCTCCTTTTACCAAGTTTGATCGCAAGAATTATTTCTATCCCGACCTGCCTAAAAACTACCAGATTTCACAATACGATATCCCTGTTGCTAAAAATGGCTGGCTGGAGATTGGTGATAATACTCGTTCTTCCTCTGCTGTCATTCCTGCAAAATCAGGAATCCAGGAAGGTACAAAGGGTCTGGATTCCCGTCTACACGGGAATGACAAGGGAGTGCGTAGAATCGGCATTACCAGGGTGCATTTAGAAGAAGACGCCGGAAAATTGATACACCCTGAAATCCCAAATCCTAAATCCCAAATCCCAAATTCTGACTATAGTTTAGTTGACCTAAACCGCACAGGCGTCCCTCTGGTAGAAATTGTCTCTCAACCAGAAATACAATCACCTGAAGAGGCGTATCAATATCTTATTGAACTTAAGTCGCTTCTTATTTATCTCGGTGTGTCAGATTGCGATATGGAAAAAGGCTCATTACGTTGCGATGCCAATATTTCGGTTAGACCAAAGACACAAAAGAATCTGAGCACAAAGGTTGAAATCAAGAACCTGAATTCATTCAAGTTTGTCGCAAAGGCATTGGAATATGAAGCTAATCGCCAGATTAACTGCTTGAAAGAAGGCAAGGAAATCATTGGAGAAACCAGATTATGGGATGAGACCAAGGAGGAAACCCGTCTGATGCGCTCCAAAGAGGAGATACAGGATTATCGCTATTTTCCTGAACCGGACCTGATGCCCTTTACTATTTCTCCTGAATGGCTCAAAGCAATAAAGAATTCCCTGCCTGAACTGCCGGCTCAGCGCAAGGAACGATTCATCAAGCAATACCAGCTGTCCGAATACGATGCCGGGGTTCTGGTCCAAGAAAAAGCCCGGGCTGATTATTTTGAGGAAAGCGTTAAATGTTATAACAGTCCAAAGACCATTAGTAATTTATTGATGAATAATATATTGGAGTATCTTAAACGGACAATGAAAGAAAGGTATGACATAATCGTCAAGCCCGAAAGATTGGCAGAATTAGCTAAGATGCGCGATAAAGGAATGGTTACCTCCGCTGTAAGCGCTGTGGTTATTAATGCGTTGATTGATAATCCAAATGCGTCAGTGTATGAAATTATTAAGGAGAAAGGCTTGGAGCAAATCAGCGATGATTCGGTCATTGAGGGCTATGTCAAAGAGGTCATTGCCAAGAACGACAAGATAGTCGGGGATTATAAAGGCGGCAAAAAGGCGGCATTAGAATCGCTTTTAGGACAGGTGATGCGACTGTCCAAAGGTAAAGCCCAGCCGGATAAGGTCAGAACCATTCTACAGAAACACCTTGGTAACTAATTATGGTTGAAGAAACTCAAATCGGCGGTGATAATTATCGGTTTAGGGATACGCTCTGGACTTCTATCATCAAGGCTAAGGATAAAAAAACACCCGGGTACCAGAGCGCTATCAGTTGTCTTATTTCCACCTATTGGAAGCCGGTTTATTTTTATATCAGACGCAAGGGTTATGATGTGGAAAACGCTAAGGATTTAACCCAGTCATTTTTCACGGTCTTCCTTGAAAAAGAATATCTCAAGTCAGTAGATAAAGAGCAAGGCAAATTCAGGACATTTATTCTTGCGGCACTGAACCATTTCTTGTCCGGAGAAAAGGAACGTCTCGGCGCTCAGAAACGCGGAGGCGGACAACAGGTTCTTTCTTTAGATTTTGCCGGAGCGGAGACAGAAATAACCAGGGGAATCCCGGATAAAACAACACCGGAAGCCATCCTTGCTAAAACCTGGGCGCAGACCATCTTAAAGAACGCATTGGAAAATCTCCGCCGGGAATACGAAGCCAAATCCCAATTAGTTTATTTTAATATTCTTGAAACACATTTGTCTGCTCAGTCAAACGAAGAAGAATCTTCTTATGAAGATATTGCCAGCCGATTTAATATCTCTGAGACCGATGTCAAAAATTATCTCCACCGGGTTCGCAGACGATACAAAGAATTAATTAAGGACGAAATAAGAAAATATGTTAGCGACGAAAAAGGGGTGGAAGAAGAATTGAAAGAATTATTTGTTACTTTTTCTTAAGAATTCTTGAGAGGATTTCCTACTTTTCCTTCTTATAGTAGTAGACCCCGCCCCCCAATATTACATCGGAGCGGAATAAGACCCAGTAACGATCTCCGCCGATATCCATCGGCGAATCCCTAACTGGCTCTAAAAGGAGGTAATGACATATGACACCAGAAACTAATTGTCCGAAATGCGGCAATAAATTTGCCACAAAAATAGGCGAGCAGAATGTTTGCCCGAAGTGTCTTTTTAAGTTCGCTATGAAGAAGACCGATTTATCAGATAGTGATAACTCCGTGAAACAGGAAAAAATAACTGCTGGTGAACCGGTTTTGCCTGCCGGCACAAAATTGGGTCAGTATGAGATAAAAGAGATGTTAGGCCGTGGTGGAATGGGAACGGTCTACAAGGCATACCAGCCCCCTTTAGAACGTTTCGTGGCAATCAAAATCCTGCCGGCTAAACTTGCTACTGACCGAGAATTCCTGACCCGTTTCAACCGTGAAGCCAAGGCACTGGCAGGATTATCTCATCCTAATATCGTATCTATTTATGATATATGCCAGAATGAGGGCTATTTCTACTTCGTAATGGAATTTGTAGAAGGAGTAACGGCGCGGCAATTAATTGAAGAACGCACACTTCCACCTGAAGAGGCATTGAAGATTGTTCCTCAACTTTGCGATGCATTAGAATATGCCCATTCTGAAGGAATCGTCCATCGCGATATCAAACCGGAAAATATTCTAATAGATAAAAAAGGCAAGGTGAAAATAGCAGATTTCGGTTTAGCACAGATTGTCAGAGGCGATATCATGATTGACCCGGTTACCAAAACCAAGGAAGTGATGGGCACCACTGATTATATGGCGCCGGAACAGAGAATGAAAACCAAGGATGTTGACCATAGGGTTGATATCTACTCGTTAGGTGTGGTGTTCTATGAAATGCTCACCGGAGAATTACCCATCGGCAAATTTGAATTACCCAGCCGTAAGGTTCAGATTGATGTTAGGGTAGATGATATCGTTATGAAGACATTGGAGAGAGAACCGCAAAAACGCTATCAAAGGGCAAGTGAGGTTGGTAAGGCAGTAACAGAAGTGATTTCGGGAATATCTAAACCTGAAACCCCTGGCCAAGATGACAAAAAAACTGTTAAATCAGGCGATATTTCACAGGGAGCAAGATACAGCACTTTATCTATCCTGAGTTTTATATTTGCTTTTATTCCCGCCTGCATTACCCAGATTTTAGGAATTATTTTTGGTATTGTGGCAATTATAAAAATCAACCGCTCAGCCGGGCAACTGAAAGGCACCGGTTTAGCCATCGCTGGGATAGTGATTTCTATAATAGTAGGAACAATTATAAGTCTTATGATACTTGTATTCATATCTAATTTCGTGGAAGGTGAATCTATAACTGTTTATAACACTGTCCCAGAAGAAAAACAACAAACGACGATAAAAATGGAAGAAAAAGAACTGAAGTTTAGAGAATTCGTTAAGGCGGCTATGAATACGATGGAATCTGCCAAGAATACCGCTGATGCCTCTAAGAAAAAAGAATTGTATCAGGAAACCATTAATAATCTAAAATCGGCACTTTCAATAAAGGATGACCCTGAAGTAAGAAAACTAATTAATGAATATTCTGAACGCTATGAGAAAGAACAAGTTGAGATAAATAAACAACAAATGGAAGCCAAGAAACAGCAATTAGCCCAATCACTTGAGATTGCCAAGACTATTAAAGATGTGGATGAAAGAGATAAAACTATATACACTATAGCATTACAATATGCTGGAATAGGTGAATATGACAAAGCAATAGAAACAGTTAAATTAATAGAGGGTAACAACCAATGGAAAAGTCAGGCATTGTGCCAAATAATCAATAACTATGTACGCTCTGGGCCGAAATATGTTGATATATTAAACCAATTGCTTGAGATTGTACAGACTATTAAAGATGAACGTGGGCAAGTTGAAACCATGTACCATGTAGCAGTCAAATATGCTGAAATAGGGGAATTTGATAAGGCAATAGAAATAACAACTAAATTGATAAATAATGACTACTGGAAAAGTGAGGCATTACAACGAATAAATAAAGTAAAGGTGAAAAATAAATTAAAATCTCAAGAAGAAATAGAAAAAACCAAAGCCGACGCCCAAAAATCAATACAAGAAATAGTACAGAAACGCCGTAAAGATTGGCAAATTCTCAACGATGATATATCCAAATGGGTAAGAACTGGCGCTTCATCTTCTGAAATTTATGTCGATGACAAAAATCAACTTATACTTAAAAATCCAAGTGGTAATACTCAAGCAACTGTTCTTAATAATAACAATAATGGGGACAACTGGAAGGATTTCACATTAACAATAGAGTTTAAAATGGTATCCGGTTCATTGGATATGGGATTAAAAGGTATGGAAATACCGTTCCCGAAAAAATTTAAGGTAGAATGGCAGAGATACACTATAGAGGTAAAAGGAGACGAACTAACAATTAGCGGGGCTGATGATATGGAACAACCTAAAACTACAAAGGTTAATACTAATGCACTTCCTATTATTATTGTTGCAAAACCAGGAGATGAAATTATTATTAAAGAACTTAAGGTGAAAATTATTGAATGAACTACCCCGCAGCAAGCTGCGAGGTATCTAATTTCTTGAGAAGCCAGCAATAGTGTCATTCCGCACTTGATGCGGAATCCAGTTCTTTATTTCTGGATTCCTGCTTTCGCAGGAATGACGACGAGGATTCCACACCGCAGCAAGCTGCGAGGAATTCTTTGATTAAAAAGTAGATAACCATAACAAACTATAGTCTAAAACGGAATCCGTCATATCAAACCTGACGGGTTCTCTGAGCAAGAACCCGGAACGGGTAAATAATCTGTGGCTTAAATCGTATTAGGAATTATATTATTCCTTATTTTAAGGAAAATGACCAAACCGGTTTTCACTTGTGTGAGGTAAAGCACACCCGGATAAGGTCAGGCAATTATTAAGAAAACAATTAGATTAAGAAAACTTCATAACCACAGATGAACACAGATAGACACTGATTTTTAATATCTGTGTTAATCAGACCTAAAGATAAATACGGATTATCCGTGTCCATCTGTGTGTATCTGTGGTTGCTTTTTATACTATACTGTAAACTATGCCATATCCGCATAAATTTATCAAACTCACTTTTGCTGAACGGGTCAGAATTAGATTGGCAATAGAGGAGTTTTATAAAAAAGGACAATATTACAGATGCAAGCCCTTAGAGGCATTTCAACTATCTGACCGGGGTTTTACCTTTGACAGGATAGGTTTTTCCTTAAAAGTGACCTATCGGACCATCCAGACGTGGTTTTCCAGATACTGGGAATATGGGTTAGAATGGTTCCTACAAGCCGAAAAGCCCAGAAAGCAAGCACGAAAAATTCGGAGACATAAAAAACGCCGAATGAAAAAATAGGACGAAATAGTTCGTGCTTGATTTTGACATTCCTTTTGATATAACCATTTGATTGGCAATTAGTTAGGGATAATTATTGCTCTAATATGCCTATTTTAATACTCCCACCTCCCCCCTGGTCCTGACCCACTAGGGAAGGGGTATAGGACACCCCCTATATTATGAGAGGATAGCCAGCATATCGCATAATGACGGTCAGCATATCGCATAATGACGGTCAGCATATCGTAAGAGGATACCAGCGTATCCATTATGATGATTAAGCGTAACTTGTCCCGTAGGGATAAAACTCTTTTAGTTTCCAGCTAAATCTGTTTAATCAGTTTACAAAAACTTTCTGGATTAAGAACTGCTATATTGACACATTATTAATTAGATATTATAATATTTATTTATGGTTCGGCAAACTCACCATTTATCTAATACTGAGCGGAGTCGAAGTATGAAACACTGTTTACTGGGTCTGGTTATTTTTATCTACGTTTGGGGATGCGGACAGGGAACATCTACACCACCAGTAGAAACAAGCAAAATCCCAAATCCTCCGCCAAAGGCGGATCTGCCTCTGGCACAGGGGAACAATAAAAAGACTGCATCCGACAAATCCCAAATTCCAAATAAGGAGGAGCAAATTATGAATGTCAGGGAATCAATTCTGGCTGGTAGTTGGTACCCATCAAATCCTGATGTATTAAAGAAAGAAATAACCAAATATTTAGATAGTGTAAAACTACCCAATCCGCCATTAGGGCGAGACTCCGCCTCGGCGAGAGGGATTAATCCAGACGTTGATATTGCCGGTCTGGTAGTGCCGCACGCCGGTCATCAATATTCCGGTCAGTGTGCGGCTTATGGGTATTTACTACTCAAGGGTAAGTCATTCAAACGTGTTATTATTATGGGACCAAGCCATTCTGTCGGCTTCAGCGGTGTCTCGGTTACCAAAGCCACCCATTACGAGACGCCTTTGGGTAAAATTCCGGTTGACCGTCAAGCGTGCGATAAACTTCTACAGAACGACCAACTTTTTAGTTATCAGGCTGCGGCAGATAAAAAAGAACATTCAGTTGAGATTCAACTGCCCTTTTTACAAACTGTTTTATCTAACTATAAAATCGTACCTCTGGTTGTAGGTGAGTTAGATGATTATCAAGCCACCGCTTCTGTAATTAAGGAGATTGTTGATGACCAGACATTAGTCATTGCCAGTTCTGATTTTACGCACTACGGCGATGATTTCGGTTATGTGCCTTTTACAGATGACATTAAGGATAATCTCAAGAAATTAGACGGCGGAGCAATAGAACAAATTGTTAATATCTCTCCGGCAGGATTTTATAAATACGTTAAATCAACGGGGACCACCATATGCGGATACAAACCCATCTCGCTTCTTCTTTCAATAATTGATAGTAAGAATATCGTGGATTCAAAAGGAATTCTGCTCAATTATTACACATCAGGCGATTTAGCCGGCGATTATTCTCATTGCGTCAGTTATGCCTCAATTGCCTTTATGAAACAGGGAGCGACCAAGATAAGAGAGGAAAAAGTAGGGGACGATTTAGATGAGTCGGAACAGAAAACCTTGCTTAAACTGACAAGGGAGACATTAAGAATGTATCTCAAGGAAGGCAAAACGCCTAAACCTGATGACAAAGAGGTGACTGATAGATTAAGAGAAAAGCGAGGCATTTTTGTTACATTGAAGAACCGTGGTGAATTAAGGGGTTGTATCGGCCGTATTTTTGAACCGGAACCTCTTTATCAAGAGGTGATTGAGTATACGGTGCATTCGGCGAATGATTCGCGTTTTTACTACAATCCGGTTACTGCCAAAGAAGAAAAAGAAATTACTATTGAGATTTCTGTGCTGTCACCAATGAGGAAAGTGGACAGTTACAAAGATATAATTGTCGGCAAACACGGAGTTTATTTAGTAAAAGGGAGCCATAATGCTGTGTATTTACCTCAGGTCGCTCCTGAGCAAGGTTGGACATTAGAAGAAATGCTCAATAATCTCGCTGAAAAAGCCAGGCTTCCCGCAGATGGCTGGCGCAAGGGTGCTGAGTTCTTTGTCTTTACCGCTCAGGTACTTTCTGAAAAAGAGTAAATAAGTTGATAAGTAAATACGTTGATAAGGGTTTCTTATCAACTTGCTAACTTATCAGCATATCAACTAATTATGGAGAGACGTCAATTCTTAAAATCCATTACTACCGGTGCGGCATTGTCTATTCTTTACCAGAACCATATATTCTCATCCAATAAATCTCAGGATAGCCGTAGAGAAGTTTCTTATTATAATAAACTCACAGGTAATGCGGTTGAATGTCTTATCTGTCCCAGACACTGTCATATTCCCAATCAAAGCCGGGGTTATTGCGGTAATAAAGAAAATGATAAAGGTTTTTATTACAGTCTGGTTTATTCCAAACCCTGCACCGTAAATATCAACGACCCGATAGAAAAAAAGCCATTCTTCCATTTTTTACCCGGAGCAACGACTTATTCCTTAGCCACTGTCGGCTGTAATTTAGGCTGTAAGTTTTGCCAGAACTGGCAGATTTCTCAGGCAACACCGGAAGACTCAACCAGTTATAACCTCTCTCCGTCAATGGTTATAGAAAAGGCAAAAAGCAGCAAGACTCCTGTAATTGCTTTTACATATACTGAGCCCATAGTTTTTTATGAATATATGTATGATATATCATCATTAGCACGACAACAGGGATTACAAAGCGTAATGGTTTCAAATGGTTTTATTAATGAGGAACCATTGCGTGCCCTCTGCCAGCAACTTAGTGCAATAAAGATAGACCTGAAAGCATTTACTGAAGA
>JAZDFP010000058.1:0-6830 GCA_043807745.1 Planctomycetota bacterium | reverse complement strand
CTTATAACGCCTCTAACGGGGCAGGGACACCAAGAAGAAATTAACTGGTTGTTTTCTTCGTGCCTTAGTGTCTTAGTGGCTAATTTTATACTTTCCTATACCTTAATATAAGCAATTCATATGCCGCAATTAAAATAAAATATAATATTTAATATAACTCTTTTATATATAAGTGGTTAGGTTAATAAAAATATTATAATACCACATAAATTATAAGAAATAATTGGCTAATAGTGTATTGAAAATATTACACTTGATATAAACGTATTAATCATAACCTTTTGATATTATGTATGATATAAAGATTGTTGTATTAAAAATAATACACTACTTTCCTATTTTAGGGTGATTATGCTAAAAAAAATGGGGGGGGGGGGCTATACCCTATGGTATACCTCCCTATACCTCCTTCCATAGTTCCGGCAACGGTAGAGGGTAGTATCGGGAATGGTTTAGGGTAGTCTCGGCAACGGTAGAGGGTAATTCCCTGAACGCAACAGGGTAGTGGCGGGAACGGTTCAGCGTAGCCCCATGATGTGGTCAGGGTAGTTCTCGCAACGGTAGAGGGTAATCCCTTGAACGCAACAGGGTAGTGGCGGGAACGGCTCAGCGTAGCCCCATGATGTGGTCAGGGTAGTTTCCGCAACGGCAGAGAGTAACCCTCTGAACGCAACAGGGTAGTGGCGGGAACGGCTCAGCATAGCCCCCGCAATGGTCGGGAGTAGTTAGCACTAGTGTTTTTAATGATTTTAATTTGTGCTGATAGGGAATTATGCACGGAATTTATCAACGTTAATCTTATGCCTGCGTAATTTCAGATGGAGTTGTGCTCTACTTAATCCGGCTATCTGGCTTGCTATAGAGATATTACCTTTAGTTTGCTTAAGAACCTTTTTAATATATTCTTTTTCTGCCTTGTCTCGCACATCCTGTAATGAACCGACAGCAGTAATGAAAGAAATATCGGTTTCTTTTAATTCTTCTTTTTGTCCCTTATGTATTTCTTCAGGTAAATCTTGAGGTGTAATAATCTGGTCTGTATCTAATGAGATTGCCCTTTCAATGATGTGTTCTAATTCTCTGACATTGCCGGGCCAGTTATAACGTATCAAAAGGAGCATTGCTTCTATTGATATTTCTCGGATGCAGTCTTCTTTTTGCTGCCCTGTGCCTTCGGCAGATCCGCCTTTGGCGGATCCGATTTTGTTTTCTCTTTCTTCATTTAACTGCCGTAAGAAATGATTTAAGAGTATAGGGATGTCTTCAATACGTTCTCTTAAAGGCGGCATTTTAATGGAAACAACATTAATGCGGTAAAAAAGGTCTTCACGGAAAGCCTTTTTACTAATCTGTTCTTTAATATTTCTATTAGTTGCGGTAATCAGGCGGAAATTAGAATTAAGATGCTCGGTGCTGCCTAATCTGGAAAATCCGTGTCCTTCAACCACTCTCAATAATTTAGTCTGAAAAGAAAGCGGTATCTCGCTGATTTCATCAAGGAAGAGTGTGCCGTTATGTGCCGTCTCAATCAATCCGATTTTTCGTTTAGATGCACCGGTGAATGCTCCCGGTTCATATCCAAAGAGTTCGCTTTCCAATAAAGTCTCCGGCACTGTCACGCACGAGAGTGCTACAAATCTATTGCCATTTCGCCGGCTCCTCAGGTGTATCTCACGAGCCACTAACTCTTTACCTGTGCCTGTTTCTCCTTGTATCAGAACTGCGGTATCAGTTTGGGAAATCTTTTCTATTAGTTGATATACCTTTTGCATTGACGGACTAACTCCGACTAATTTACCGTAGGTCTGATGATGGTCTACTAAAGTTTGTAGATGCTCTATTTGGCGTCTTTCCTGCCTTGATTTCAGGCATCGCTCTATAATCAATTTAAGATAATCAATATTAAGAGGTTTAGTAAGATAATCTATCGCACCGTTTTTTAGCGCCTCTACCGCACTTTCAATACTGCCAAACGCAGTCATAAGTATCACGTCTATATCAGGGTCTGATTGCTTCAGTCTTTTGAGAACCTCAATGCCGTCAAGACCGGGCATCCGTAAATCAATGATGGCTATATCAAATTGACCGTTCTGGAATGAATCCAATGCTTGATTCCCACTTGAGAATGAGGTTACCTCTAATCCCCACATTCGCAGAGACTTATCTAATAATATCCTGATGACTTCTTCGTCGTCTATAACCAGAATTTTGCCTGTAAACCCTATTAGAGATGGCCCACTGGGCGTAATTCTTGTAACAGTATCTATCATTTATAACAGATTATTATTTGGTTAGTTAAAAGTCTTATTCTAATATTATATCAAACATCCCTGCCTGCCGGCAGGCAGGTCTAACGGGGTAAACATAAAGTGTTTAGGGTTGTTTTATCGTATGGACTTTCAAAATTAGCCACGAAGTCACAAAGAATTCTTAGTGTCTTTGTGGCAGATATGTATTTAGTTGCCCGTAAGGGCTTAATTTATGTGAGGGATAAAGGTAATCTAATAACAAAACTTGCACCCTGTTCAGGTTTAGTTTGGACTTCAATCGTACCTTGGAGCGATTTAATAATTTCTTTGGAGACATATAAACCCAATCCCAATCCGCCTCCTTCTTTTTTTGGTGATGCCGTCTTTGTAGTAAAGAACGGGTTGAATATTTGGGTCTGGTCTTCAAGTCTAATTCCTCTGCCATTATCACTAATAATTATTTCTATAAAATCCAATCCATTTTTAACCTCTATTGTTATGGTGCCTCTATTGGGTAGGATTGATTGTCGGGCATTAATCAATAGATTAAGGAATACTTGTTGCAATAAGTCAGGGTCTGACATTATGGGCGGAACACTAGCTATCCTCTTAATAATTTCTATACTATCACGGTCAAGGTCGTGTTTTATAAGGGTAAGAGATTCATTGACAACATTGTGTAATAAGACAGGTGCTATCTGTGGTTGCGGTTTATGCGAAAAACTCAAGAGATTCCTAACAATGGCTAACGAACTATCCAAACTGTGTTTGGTAATACTGAGAGTTTCCGATATGGGCGTTTTTTCAGGATTAGCAATAGCCAGTTCTATAATGCCCTTTAAACCGCCGAGTGTGTTGAAGAAATCGTGAGCCATACCGCTGGCTAATTGTCCCACAGCCGCCATTCGTTCCTTCTTAAGCAATTCTTCCTCATATTGTTTTATCTGGGTAAGGTCCTGGAAAACTCCAATTGCGCCGATTCTTTTTCCTGATACATTATACATAGTAGAAAATCTCAATCCGATACAAAGAGGCGCAATATCTATTCCTCTATCCAGATGGACTTCTACTCGTGCCTGAGGTGATGTGTCTTCTCTAAAAGCAGACGGTTGGTCATAAAAATTATCAAGTATCTTCGCAAATCCTTTTAATGGGTAAATATCCGATATTTGTCTGCCCAGGACATTTTGAACCGGTATCCCCAATATTTCTTCAGCGCGTTTATTAAAAACAGTTATTTTCTCATCAGTATCAACTACAATTATTCCGCTCGGAACACTCTGGAAAACATCCTTCAAATATTGCGTAAGGTTTTTTACTTCAGTGGTTAAGGCTTCCTCTGTAATCATCTTTTCTCTTCGGTGACGTTCTACTTCTTCAGAAAGGTAGCCGATAAAAGTTGCCACAACGAATAAGAACGATATCCGGCTCAGGAACTGACCTGAAAATAATATCTCTGTCGGATTAGGCGATGATGATGTGATTATTAATCCGTAAATTATTACTCCGATAAGAGTCGTGACAAATGCTGAGATTATAGAATGGATGGTTGCTGTTGCTAACACAATTATTAGAAAGACCAGATAAAATTGCTGGGCATCGGAACCGCCGGCATAATATATAAATAAAGTCATTGCAACTATATCTATAATAAAACCTATCATTGAACCAAGTGATTTGTTAAAGAGATGAAAATAATTAATGTGCCCTAAAATGGTATTGAGAAAGAAAATAATTAGAGCCAGATAAACATTGTGAGGAATATCCGATAGTTTATAATGATATGTTGTAACTGTCATTGTGAGGAGACTAAAAATAACCGTAAGACGGAGAACCAGAATAATTATAGAAGGTCGCCGTAAAAGAAAAGGCTGCTTTGGCGGATGGGAGGAAGAATCACTCTTAGACAAATTGGATAATTTATCCATATAATTTAATTAGCATAAACATAATTTTAGTCAAGGAAAATAAAGTAAACTGATTTGACAGATTAAACGGAGTAATTTGGGATAAGTAAGACAATATAATCAGATTTATCCGCTTAATCATCTTACTAATTTATTACTTTTCTATTGACAGTAGCCTATTCCGTGTGTATATTTAATACAGGGAAGAAGGGAGAATAAAAGATTATGAGGAATCATATTGGCTTTTCAGGTTTTACACTTATAGAGGTAATAATAGCAATGGTATTGCTGACCGTTGGAACTTTGACTTTACTATCAGTATTAAGCGGTGGAATACTGCAGAAAGAAACATCACGAGAATATGATATTGCTCGCAACGCTGCTGCAGCTCAATTAGAAGAGGTTAGAGGCAAAGATTTTACGACTATTCATAGTATCAGCGGAACTTATTTTGCGGTGACTGGTTTGACTGCTCCTACCGGCTGGACACAACCAGGTAAAATAGAAGAAGTCCAATGTAGTGACCACGGGACTAATTTTGATGGCTCTGGTAATAGTTGTCATAACAATCCATCCGTATGCAAACTTTATGATATTAAAATTACTGTTAGATGGATAATAAAAGGGAATACCAGTGCAAGTGTATATAATGAGTATGTGACAAGAAGTATTATTTCCAGAAATAATAAATATTAAACTATGAACCCCGTTAGAGATGACTAAATGGATAGATACGTTCATTAATTATAAGAAGTGATATTTATGAATAATGTTGATGATAACAAGAAAAAGAATGCGACGTCCCGACGAATTTCTGTCGGGACTATCTCTAACGGGGTGAATACACATTTACAAAAAGGATTTACCTTGATTGAACTTATGATAGTAACAACCATACTGACCGGAATGCTTGTCGGAGCGATGTATGTTATTATTAGTTCGCAGGATATATTTAATCAGGGAACAATGGAGTCTTACTTGGAATCTGAAGGTGCGCGACTGACAGATATTATAAAAGAAGATATAAACGAATGTCAGGTTATAACAGGAAGCATGCCTGCCGTATCTAATAATTTTACTACTCTTACCATAAAAGTTCCGGTAAACGTTGGAGGTAACTACTGGAATCCTACAACAGGAGCGATATACTGGGGCGCAAATGACAATCAAAACTGGTATATTACATACAGTTTTGTGATTTCTACAACTCTTGTTGAAGCTACTACGAGGTTGGATTATAATGGAGATGGAGATATTACAGATTCTTTTGATATAGGTAATATATGGAAAATCGTATATAATGCAGGGGGTGTTCTTCAAGAACAGGTAAATTTAGGCGGTAATATTATAACCGTTGCTACGAATAGATATTTTGATATCAATAATGATGGGGAAAACGACCCTATATTTAGTATATGGAACAAGACTAACGGTTTGGTTACCAGCGGTAGCACTGGCAATCGTGTCAGAATAAATCTTTGGCTCGGTGGCGTACTCGGTGCCAGGCAAAAACCAATAATAGTTAATTGCAAAACCGATGTAGTCTTATTAAATCCACAATAATAATATTTCGTAACTACAAAGGAGGTATTCTATGTGCAATAATAAGAACGAAAAAGGGACTGTAATGATATTAGTAATGCTTATTACGGTAATTATAGCCGGATTAGGTATTGCTTATATCTCAACCTCCGGTGCTCAACAAAAGCAGCTTACTTCTTCTATTGAAGACCAAAGTTATCAGCAGACTGCTTTGAGTGGATTTGAAGCATCTTGTGCTTATCTGCTTCAATCATATACTACGACAGGTTGTTGGAGCACTCTACTTGCTGCCAGCAATGCTGCTTCTGGTACTTATGTATCTGCTTCAGCTTCTGCTAATATAACGCCTACTTCTCTTTCCACTTCTCTTCAATGGTGCACGAATATTGATTACTATGGTAATACCTTTTGGGCTAAATTAGAAAATAATAACGATACTGCTTTGGGTGGCAGTGCATTAGTTGATGCGGATAATATTGTTAAAATCACGGTTGAGGGTTGGGGCGGAGGTAATGACCCTCTGCAACGTTCGCAAACACAAGTAGCTGAAGGATTAATCCAATATAAAGAAGACAGTTATATAGCTAGTGGCGCTCTGGTGGTAGGCGGTTCGCTTAAGGTATATGGTAATGCTTCTATCACCGGGGCTGAAGGCGATATTCAGGCAAATGGTCCGGTTACTATATCAGGTAGTGCAAGTGTATCCGGTGATGTAACTTCTACAGGCACTGTGGACAATAGCGGAACTGTAGGAGGAACTATTACACCTAATGCTCCGGCTACCCCAATCCCGTCCATTGTTCCATCTAATTATAAATACTTAGCCACTCATATTTTTAAGACCGATGGCTTAGTTTATGACCAGTCTAATAATCTTATTGCTACACCGACTGATTGGACTTATGATGCGGCTACTCAACTATGGAGTAATGGTGGAACAGATAGTGGCGTATTTTATTTTGAGGGCAGTAATGTAAAAATAGCCGGTTCTCCCGGCTCACCCGCTACTCCATGGCTGGTGAGTATCATCGCTACCGGATATATTAATATGACAGGCAGTCCTTCAATATCTCCTTATAGCAGCGGTGGTAACATTGCTTGTATGGCTGGAACAGATTTGAGGATGAGAGGC
>JAZDFP010000057.1:0-6207 GCA_043807745.1 Planctomycetota bacterium | reverse complement strand
GAGAAATCGTGTATCCATGGGTTGATGAGAATTATTTTCTTATCATTTTCCATAGTGGCTTAATGATGAATTCGTAAATGGGTGGTAAACAAAGAATTACTAATAGTATGATAACTAAAACAATATTTAATGGTTCTGATAGATGTTTTATGAAATTATTCCAGTTTACAGGGATAATAATTAACCTGAGATAGAAGAAGATAATTAATCCGAGAATCCTGACTAATCTCCATTGTTCACGATATTTGAATATTAATTGCCAGTCAAAATGTCCGTGTAGTTCCGTTAGGGGAGCCGGTAATAAACGAGGTATGAATCTTGGAACCAATCGGCAATATTCTATGTATTTATCGCCGAACTGTTCTTTTAAGAATTCTTCTTCTTTCCTGACCCGCCGTGGAATAACAATAAGATAAAAAATCGGTAAATAGACAATAGCGACATAGATATTTTGCGTTACAATACATAGACCAACATCTACCAGAAAACTGCCCACATAAAAAGGGTTACGGACATAGCGATAAGGACCGGCAGTAATGAGTTTTTCCTGTTTAACCAGATACCCGGCAGAAATAAAGTGAATAATCTGTCCGATAATAATTAAGATACTGCCGATAATTAAAGAGGTGATGTTAGGATATGCCCAGAACAGGAGAATAATGATAAATAATGCACGTAATCTTGTTCGTAGTTTCATAGTTTTAGTAAGCGGATTTATCAGATTAATCAGATTTATCTGCTTAATCCGTGTAATTAATTACACTTTGTCTTTAGGGCGAAATGTTTTAGGGTTCAAAAACCACCATCTCCTTATTGCCCAGAATCTTTTAAGGAATCTTTTGTCATCAGGCGTCATTTTGTCCGGGAAATAGCGGTTTTTGAACTTTAATAGACTGCCTTTATCAATTAAACAGAGATAATCAAATAGTTTTCGGGAGAATAAAACATTAGGACGAAGGTATAAAGCATTGGCGAAATCTATAAGGTATGGAGTATAATCAGCCGTGATTAAAATATTCTTTCTTTGTGCCAAATCAAGATGCGCCACATAACGATTATGCATCTCGGATATTAATTTATCCAATCTTTGAATTATTTCATACGGTATTGAGTCTTTCTGAAATTTGTTCAGGAATTTACCATTGATGTATTCAACTATGAATCCATCGGAAGTCTTGGCAATAGGATGAGGAATTCCTTTGATGCCTTGAAGTCTTTGCAGGATTGAAAACTCGTTATTGATAAGAATTTCGCCCCATCCTTTTTTTACCCAGCAGGGACGATTTGAATAATCCTTGTAGATAACCTTCTCACCTTTATATTCAACCAGTTTTATAACAGGAGTCAGGATTGACTTGTCTTTGATAACTTCAAATATTGGGTAATTCATAACAATGGTCCGTACAGGCGTTAAATTCTATTGTTAATCCCTTGCTATACTCGGGATAAGAGCCAGTAACGCCCCGACGTTGCGTCGGACTAACTGGCTCTAATAACGTATCCAGAATTTCATAATAATAGCTGCCGTGCCCAAAAGAACGGCAAAAGCAACTTGAACTTCCTGATTTTCCCAGAATACTTGCCATGTCCATGATTTTGGGGTTGCTGATTGATATGGTTTGAGTCTGCGCGGTATATAATCAGGCACATTTTTATCATAATCAGCATAGGCATCGCCGAATTTTTCCAGTAATCGGGTGCTTTCTATCTTACGCTTGGTTGGGATATATACAAAAAGAAAAGCCACTAATTCCACGAGTATAATGAAAGGTAAGTATGGATTAATCGCAATCATATTAAATCCAATCAAGATAATAAAAGACCCTGCATACATCGGGTTTTTGATATAGGCATATGGCCCGCTTGTGGTGAGGTTCTTATTCTTTTCCAGATGACCGGTTGCCCAGATACGGATAATCTCTCCGAAGATTATCAATATAAGCCCAATAATAAAAAATGGCAGATAAAATATACCGCTTTTTGTATATGGGAATCTTGGCTCGGATAAATAGATTAGGGCAATTGCCACAATGATAACAAATAGGAATCGTAGGTTCACTTTTTGCAGTCGTTTCTTTAGATTCATAAATTTTTAACTGTTTTAAGTATGTCAGCCAATTTCGGGGCATTTGTTCGGACCGAATAAGATTTTTCCACAGTTTCTCTTGCGGCTGTTCCTGATTTTTCTCTCAGGGTTTTATCTTCTATCAATTTGTTAAGTTTATCAAACCATTCATCATCATTAGATGCCAGAAATCCATTAATACCGTCTTTAATAATATCGTTATGAACACCAACTGCTGAAGCAACCGCAGTGATACCTGATGCCATATACTGCAATAATTTTGTAGCGCATTTGCCACGCGACCATGGGTCATCAGGTAACGGCGCTAAACCGATATCAAAACTTAATATGTCGTTGATTTCGTCATTTTCCGACCATTGTTTTTTTATTATGTTTATATTAGCACTATCAAAAAACTCATTGCAAACTATTTTTAATTGAATGTTCTTATGTCGTTTGGCTAATCTCTCAAGAACTGGCTCTAATGATTTTAAGAATACCAGCGATTTGCCGCCGCCAATCCAACCCAAGATAATAGAGGAGTCCGAATATTGGGAATATGATTTAACGGGATATTTTGATGTATCAATAGTTGTCGGAATAACCCAAACACGTTTATGATATGGTTCTGCTAAAGACTTCAAGTATGAATTTCCGGCAATAATACTGTCGCAGTTTTTTACCATTTCTATGAAATGTTTCATCCGTAGGGGAGATTCAGGGTCAGGATGTCTGGAACTATTAAACATCACGGCATCATCAAAATCATAGATTAGTTTAAGACCTTTTATCTTGAGTCGTTTAAGCCAGGAAGAAGGAACGCGTTTCTTCTGGAAAAACGCTATGTCAAAATTATGGCTTTTCTTGAGCAATTTCAACCATCCCCAAATACCTTTTGGATAATCAACTAATTCACTATGGACATCGGAGTTTTTCAGACAATCAAGGTATTGGATGATGCGATAACGTGTTGCCGGATGATTTCCGGAACGGGCAACGAATAATACTTTCATAATTACCGGGACTCTAATTTTATTTCATTGACCTGTCCGAATTCAGAGAGAGGTTTGTCAAATTTCTCGCTATTGCCTACTACCAGAAGGATGTAATTTTCCGGATTAAGATATTCTTGTGCTGCACGACGGATATCTTCACGGCTGACTTTCATAATATTATCCCGATATGTTTCTAGGTAATCAGGCGGCAGTCCAAAATGTTCTCTAAACATATATTGTTCTACTACTCGTGATGAATCGTCAAATCTGAATACGAATCCATTTAGGATTCCTTCCTTAGTATTTTTTAATTCTGCTTCTTCCACCAGATTTTCCTGCATCTTTTTTATTTCCTGGATGATAAGGGACACAACCTGATGAACAGATTCATTTTTAGTTGAAGTCCCGACTATGAACATGCCAATATCTTTAGGCATAGTAAAATAAGAGAAAACGCCGTAAGCCAGGCCACGTTGTTCACGAATCTCATTGTGAAGCCTGGAAACAAATGATTCTCCGCCTAATATTGCGTTCATTAGAATGACACTGAAAAAATCAGGATTCAAGCGTTTTATCCCAAGATGACCAAACTCTATTACCAATTGATTAACATCTTTAGTAATAAGATTAATGGATTTATTGTATTTTCTTTCTAACGGAGAAATTATTTTTGCTTCCGTTGTTTGCGTTGATTCGTTCCCAAAACTCTCTTTGATAAAAGGAATAATATTATCTTTTTTGAAATTACCGGCAATACCTATAATCATATTAGACGGTACGAAGTAATTTTGATAAAACCGTTTAACATCAGAAACAGTTATAAGCGGAACGGATTTAGCATTTCCGTAAATCTGATTTCCATAGGGATGGGTTGGATAAATCAATCTTTTGAATTCACGTCCAGCAATAGATTCGGCTCTATCGTTTTCACGACGAATCGCTTCAAGAATTTGTAATTTTTCTATTTCTAATTTGTCTGCCGGAAATAATGGTGCAAAAAGAATATCTTTGAGTATATCCATACAAGTATTGAAATCACGGCTTAAAAAGGAAGATGATATTTGCATTGTTTCATAATCAGCAGAGGTGCCGAGTTCTGCTGCCAGATACTCCAGTTTCTCATCCAGTATTTCTGACGGGTATTTTGTAGTTCCGCCGGTTCTCAAAAGTTGTGCCACAAGATTTGCTGTGCCGGATTTGTTATCCTCATCATAAATTGAACCGCTTCTTATCAGGACTTTTATGTTCATCAATGGTAATTCGTTGTCTTCTAATAAATAGACTATTAATCCATTTCCCAGTACAATTCGTTCAGGTTTAGGTATTTTGACTTCCAATTGTGGAAAATTAAGTTTATCAGGATGGCTGACTTTAGAGAATAATTGAATCGGTTTTTTATGAGTATCCAAATCAGGTTTAGAACAGGCATTGATAGTTATAAAAAGTCCTAATCCGCTTAGTATTAATAGAATTCTGTTTAGCATAAGTTGTTTCCCTTTCGTTACTTTTATTTCTTAGTAACTATTGTTGCCACAGTGCGTTTTGCCGGGACAAAATATTTATTTGCCGCATTTTTTATATCATCTGCTGTAACCTGATGGCATTGAGGAAGCCATTCTATAAGATAATGCCAGGAAGATGTTATTTCAGTAGAGCCTAATCTTTCTGCCATACCGTCATTGGAATTTAATCCTCTTAAGAAAGATACCTCAAGAAAATTCTTGGCACGTTGGAGTTCTTTCTCGCTAACAGGTTCTTTTTTTAATAACTCCAATTCCTCATAGATAGATTTTTCTACATCTTCGGTAGTAAAAGGGGATTGCGGTATGGCGTAGATACCAAAAAAACCTATATCAGAGTGAGCACTGTTAAAAGTATCGATAGATAGACACATCTTTTTATCCAGGACTAATTTTTTATACAATCTGGAAATTCTTCCTTGACTTAAAATCGTGCTGACAATATCAAAAACATAATCATCTTTAGCGCCGATAGTAGCACCTTTATATCCGATAACCAATCTGGGTTGTGATTTCCATTCGATTGCAACCCGTCGTTCGCCGAATTGTTCCGGCTCACTGGTTGTTATCGGTGTGATTGGTGTGCCGGCTGGAATGGGTTCAAAATATCGTTTCATTAACTGGAAAACCTCATCGGCTTTGACATCGCCGACAATAACTGCAATGGCGTTATTCGGCGCATAAAAACGGCGGAAATATGCTTCCACCTCTTTCCTTTTGAGTCTTTCAATATCAGAACGCCAGCCGATAATCGGTCGATGATAAGGGTGGGCTTTATACATCAATGCCACAAATTCTTCCCAGAGTACTCCATTAGGATTATCTTCAGAGCGTTGACGTCGTTCTTCCAACACAGTATCGCGTTCTTCATAAAAACCTCTTAAAACAGCATTGGCAATATGGTCTGATTCCAGCCATGTCCACAATTCCAATTTATTAGCCGGTAACTTACAATAATAGTTGGTACGATATTGACTGGTAGAGGCATTTAAATCTTGAGCTCCATTCTTAGTATAAATCTGGCTGAATTCATTGGGCACAACATATTTTTGATAAACCTCATTTAATGATTTCAGTTCTTCTTCTAATATTTTTATTTCTTGGTCTTCAATAGTTGCCTTGTTTGTTTCCTGTGATCTTTTTATTTTATACAGGACTTCAAGACGTTCTATTATTTCATCCTGTCGTTTCATCAATTCCTGTTCTTTCAGATAATTTGTGGTACCGATAGTATTAGACCCCTTAAAAAGCATATGTTCAAGAAGATGTGAAATACCTGTTTGGCCAAGAGGTTCATGAACTGACCCGACGCGCAAATAAATATATGCGGCGATAGTCGGAGACGAATGACGTTCTAATACTAATATTTTCATTCCATTTTTAAGGACATGTTCTTTAATATCTATCTTGATGACTTCTATATCTTGACTGAATATGATAGTTCCAAATCCGCAGAGGATAATACAAACTAAAACCATCAATATTTTTGTTTTCATAAATAACATTACTCCTTAAAATAATAATTTTTATAATTTAAAAATTTTAATATATAAACTAATATTAAATCTGTAATTTATACCATAAAATATGATGCAGTTTTTTGCCGTTCTCAAACATTGATATATAT
>JAZDFP010000056.1:0-2279 GCA_043807745.1 Planctomycetota bacterium | reverse complement strand
TCTGCAAAGCAGACTGGGCCACCCGGCTACAATCTACCGTGCGGGCAATATTTTCACCGCAATGACAAACAAAAACACCTATTCTTGACATAGTCTATTGTTTCCACCGTTTTAGTTTAGGCATAACATTCTCAAACATTTCTCTTGCTTGTGTTTCTGACATCCCCATTTGAGAAGAAAACCCAACACATTTGTCAATCATCTGTTTCATCGTGATATTGGGTTCGGTAAAATTACCTTTCTGGAAACAGTAACAGCAGTATTCGTTATTCTTGCTGTCGTCTGCATTTGTTCCTAATTGCTCAGCCTTTTCCATAGGCATTGCACAACTCTGGCAGAATGGACCTTTCGGTTGTACCATAGCAGATTCCTTTTCTACAACATTTTTATTGGTTTGTGATTTCTCTGGTTCGTTAATATTTCTGGAGCATCCTATTACTAAGAATATTATTATCAGAACCGTCATTAAACACATTCTTTTCATTTTATTCTCCTTTCGTATTTGATACAGATACAGAATTACTTTGTGTTCTTTGCGTCTTTGCGGTAATACTCTCCGTAGGAATAAAATGTAAGTTCAATCCCAATTCTTTCGGTTCAATACCCATCGCCAGTCCAATCAATTGCGGCAGATAGATGATAGGCATCTGGTAAGTAACGCCATATTTCTTTTCTATTGCCTTCTGCCTCATATCCAGATTTATCTGGCACATCTGACAGGCAACGATAATGGCTTGTGCCCCGTTTTCTTTTGCGTCTTCTAAAATCTTATTGCCAAGTTCCAAAACGGCATCTTCATTACATATTGTAAACCCACCTCCGCAACATTCCGTCTTAAACTCCCAATCAACAGGTTCTGCTCCGATGTCTTTCACCACCTTATCCATAGAAGTAGGTTGTTCTTGATTATCGTATTTTAAGACCTTCGGAGGACGGACTAATAAACATCCATAATAACAAGCAACGGTTATCCCCTTAAGTCTTTCCTTGTTAATCTTAGGTAAAATACGCTCCATGAAACGATTAAAGATATCAACACTATTAAGAACTTTAATTGAACCGTTATAATTCAATTCGGTAATTGAAGTAAGGGTGTTTTCCACCTTATGTTCTAAGTCATTTGCTAACTCATAATTGATATTTATAAGTGTTTTGGAGCAGAAAGGACAGGGTGCAAAAAGTTCGGTCAACCCCTGTTCTTTAGCAAGGGCAAGATTGCGGTAAGGCAGTGCAAGTGATAATTTGTGATTTGTAGAATGTGCGGCTGAGGCACCACAGCAATTCCAATCATTAACAGGTAGCAATTCCACGCCGAGTTCTTTCATCACGCGTTCTACTGCCATAGAGTAATCTTTGGAACTGCCTTCTAAGGCACATCCTGGATAATAGCCCAATCTGTGTAAATCTGTGTTAATCTGTAATTCCATTTATACACTTCTCAAATATTTTATTTACCGCCTTTATATTCTCAACTTTATGCGGCAAGAATTTTAGCTTACCTGTTAAGAGCATTTTAGGACTCTTAGTAATATCCTGTAATAATGTTAAAGTACGCATTTTATATTTAAGCATCAACCCCATTTCATATAGTCGGCCGTTGCTACGAATTATTTCCAAGAAAGATTTGTGGAAATTTTGTATACGACGTTGCTTTTTAGTAGATAATCTTTCTTGAATCGCCATTTCACGAAATACATCCATCAAATCTGCAATCTCAATATTTTTAGGACAACGTGCAGTGCAGGTAATACAACTCACACAGACCCAGATAGTAGATGAGGTAAGAACAGTTTTTCTTTGTCCGAGTTGAGCTAAACGGATAAGTTGGTGCGGCGGATAATCCATCTGAAAAACCATCGGACAACCGGCCGAACATTTACCACATTGATAACAATCAGAAATCTTGATGTCAGATTTATTGAATATCTCAGCCCTGAAACTAAGGAGTATGTTACCTAATTTTGAATCATTCATATCAAAGCTAAAACCCACTTTTTACTCGTTATTATACATTAATTATAATTAAAAAGATTTTAAGTCAAGAAAATTCACCACAAAGGCACAAAAGTTATTTGTATTCTTTGTGTCTCTGTGGTTAAATTTTATACCTATACTAAAAGAAAGTATAAAAAGAAGGGAATGATTTATTGATAACTTCCGCATTGCTTATCTTGGTTTTACCTTCGGCAATCAATCCTGCAATAGATAGCATCATCGCAATACGATGGTCATTATGAGAAGAACAGGTTGCTCCGTATAATTTAGTCGGTCCTTTGATG
>JAZDFP010000055.1:0-9989 GCA_043807745.1 Planctomycetota bacterium | reverse complement strand
TCTGACCAATCACAGCCATTATCTTCCTATGAATGGATAGATAAGCATTCTATATTCTTAAAATTGTATAACAATAATTCTCCTGTCAAAAGAAATAACGCCATTGAGTTCATAGATACGCAAATCTATAATAAGTTGTTAATCTCAGATATAAAATATGCGGTTGAAACAATGGAATTTCTACTGCAGGTGTTATCTGTTGAAGAAGATGAAGCAGTGGCTATAACTACGAAAGAATTATTGGCAAAATTTCTTATTCAGCCAAATTACATGGAATGGATGTTGCAAAACTATAAGAAATTAGTTAGCCACGAACTTACCAAATCAAGATTTATTGATACCTTAAACATTACCGTCAAATCATCTAAAAACGAGTCTATTATTAAGATGCTAACTGATTTTACTAAAGAAGAAAAGCCTTTTCTCAGACTTTCTGCTCTTGACGTATTATACAGATATTTTCCTGTCAAATCTATTGATATAATGGTGGATATGGTAAAAGACGTTGACTTAGATATCAGCAGGGTTGCCTTAAAGTGTCTATCTGAAGTAAAACCATCAGTAAAAACAGAGAGTTTAATAAAATTGCTGGGTGAAGAAAAAAGAGAAGAAATAAAAATGGGCCTCGGACAAATATTAGAAAAGATAACGGGGCAGAAATACAAAACCGATTTTAATGCCTGGCAAAAATGGTGGAAGAAACAACCGCGTACTGCAACCATTAATCAAAGCGATATTGACGATGCTATTAAGAAAGGAACTGATTTCCTTATCCAAAATAATTCTTCCGGTCTTATTACAGACGCGCGGGAAACAGAATTGGTTTTTTATACGCTAATCAGAAGCGGTGCCCAGATACCCGAACCGATAATGAATGCATTTTTAAATGAAATGCTTAACAAGAAATTAGAAAATACCTATCGGGTCGCTCTTATGGCAATGGCTTTATCAGAATTGGATAAAATAAAATATCTGGAACGTATTGTTCAGTGCGCTGAATTTCTATTGGCAAATCAATTGTCGAATGGAGGATGGGGGTATGATATGAAAACACCGGAGAAATTTATTAATACCGGTTTACCCAAGCCGATTACTTCAACAGAAACAACATCTACGAAAACGGTTAGAAAAATATCGATTAAGATGCCACCGCGCAGGGTATCATATGGTGCAAATGAAATAGTATGGGATACTTCCATATCACAATATGCCGTTTTAGGACTCCGCGCTTGTGCCGATGCCGATATAGACATCCCGATTAAAATCTGGCGTGATGCAGAACAATCATTTTCAGTAAGACAATTTCCTGATGGTTCATGGAATTGCCATGGTGATAGACCGCCTACTCATAGTATGACCGTTGGCGGGATGGGTTCTTTGGCAATATGTCTTTTTTATCAGAATAAGGATATACAAAAGGACAATCGGATAAAAAGGGCAATGAATTGGCTTGTCAAAGATTTTACTATTACCGGTTCTACTGAGAAATGGAATCATTATTATTATATTTACGGATTGGAACGTGCTGGCACATTAGTTGGCACGGAATTTTTTGGCCAATATTACTGGTATTCGCTTGGTGTCAGTTATTTATTAAAGGAACAGAGGAAAGATGACTCGTGGAATGAGAGCGATATAGACACCTGTTTTGCTGTCTTGTTTCTGCGCCGGGCAACTAAACCGCTCAAGATAGTAATAACTGATGGGAAAGACAAGGAATAAAATACCCCTTTGTTGAAAACTTTATTACAGGGAATTATGATAGAATTTTTTAGTTCTCTTAATCCTGCTCTACAGGCATTTATTGCCTCAATTTTTACCTGGGCGATGACCGCACTCGGAGCATCTCTGGTTTTTACAACAACAAGCGTTAACAGAAAATTTATGGATGGGATGCTCGGCTTTGCGGCCGGAGTGATGATGTCAGCAACATTTTGGTCATTATTACAACCTGCCATAGAAATGTCTAAAGATAAATATTTACCGGCATGGTTCCCTGTTACAATAGGATTTATTATTGGTGTTTTTGTTATATCAAGTATTGATAAAATATTACCGCATCTTCACATAGGATTTCCCCTGACTCAAGCCGAAGGTATCAAAACCCAATGGAAACGAAGTATTTTACTGGTGCTGGCGATAACACTCCATAATCTCCCCGAAGGTTTAGCGATTGGAGTAGTGTTCGGGGCACTTGGAAATGGTGTTTCTCCTGTTACATTGACAGCCGCTCTAATCGTTGCTTTGGGAATAGGGATTCAAGATATCCCGGAAGGAATGATGGTTTCCTTTTCTTTACGTCGGGAAGGACTATCACGTTTTAAGAGTTTCTGGTATGGACAACTTTCCGGGCTGGTTGAACCAATAGGCGCAATTATCGGTGCGGCAGCAGTTGTTTTAATTAATCCGATTCTTCCATATGCATCAGGTTTCGCTGCAGGGGCGATGATGTTTGTAGTCGTTGAGGAATTGATACCAGAATCTCAACAAGGTGAACATCCTGATATCGCTACCATTGGAACAATGATAGGTTTTGTATTGATGATGATACTTGAAGTCGCGTTTAGTTAACCCCACACATAACTTCTAATTGGGCCACACAAAGTGGTTAGTTATGTGCGGGGTTAAGACAACGTAGCATTTCCCAAAGATAAATTTAACAATTAATTTCTCTTTTTCTTGTTCTCTTCTTTAGTTTTAAGTAAAATTATAATTTATTATAAAACATTTATACACAGCAGCACAGTTAGGAGGTTTTGATGAGTAAAATGAAACAACCACTTCAAAAACGATCTATTAATCTTTATAAGTTTATACGGCTAATAGTAGGTGATGATGTTCCAGACCGGTATATTGCCCGGCAATGGAAAATGCACGAAAAGAACTTCCACGAGTTTAAAACAGGTGTTTATCCTGTGCCGCGGATAGAAAGACTGATTGCATTAGCCCGAGTGTTAAGAGTAAATGAGCATGTGGTTTTTGCAGTAGCCGCTGGTATGCCTTCTATGCGAGCCTATAATATTATTAAAACCAAAAAAATGATGGGAAAAGGAAGACTTACTAACCACCAATTGGATGCTATAACCGAAATAATGGGAAAATCTAAAAAGGAGTATCAGAAGTTATTTTTTACTCACAGAGATGCTGTTTTTACTCTGGATGTCAAGACCGACAGGATAACCGGTTGTAATGAATGGGCTGAACAATTAATCGGACGAACAAAGGACGAAATTATCGGTATGCCTCGCTACCGACTATATCCCCCATCAAAAGTTAATTATTACACAAATCTTTTTAGGGATTTTGTCAAAAACGGAAAAAGCGTCGGCTTCACGGTTTTAGAGATAGTAAAAAAAGATGGTACGGTTATACCCGTTTTGTCAAGTTCTGCTATACGTCAAGCAGATGGCCGAAAAATAGTTAACGTGGTTTTTCGGAACCTAAGTAAATTCAAATGCAACGAAATAATCTATCAGCCACCCCTAACGGGGCAGGTAACAATATCGCCAGAGACGACCCTGAAGACCCCTTGTAAACCCGCCTCAAGCTGGGAGCGACCAAAACAGAAAATTAGAAAGCCCGATTTATGTTTAGTCTGAACCTTAAATTATGCAAAAAACGAATAATGTAAATAATATTCCTCAAAAAACCAATCCGGCTATCCAGGCGGTGCCCCTAAGTAATTCAGTTAATAAATCCCCACACCAATGTATTGGTGTTGGGGATAAACCGAAACAGGGTTTTTACGGATTGGGTATCGCACCCAAAATATTGGATGTGCTTGAGCGTATCAAGTTTAAAGTCCCCACGCCGATTCAGGCAAAGGTTATTCCTCTGGCAATTCAGGGCGTGGATATTGTCGGCATTGCCCAGACCGGCACGGGCAAGACGCATGCATTTGCCATTCCTATGGTGCAGAGTTTAGCCCAGAAACCCGGCATCGGATTGGTGCTGGCGCCGACCCGTGAATTAACCATGCAGATTGACGAAGCGTTCCGGGCAATTGTCCTGCCTTTCGGCATGAGAACGACCTATCTGGTCGGAGGCGTTCCGATATATGACCAGACGCGCTCACTGCGCCGGAATCCCCGCATCATCATTGCCACGCCGGGCAGACTCATAGACCATATCGAACGGCGCAATGTCATGCTTAACAACGTGGTTACTCTGGTGCTTGATGAAGCAGACCGCATGCTTGATATGGGATTTACCCAGCAGGTCGAGAAAATATTATCATACATACCCAAGAAAAGACAAACCATGCTTTTCTCGGCGACAATAGCAAAAGAAATTATGGCGGTAACCACCCGGCATATGAAACTGCCCGTGTCCATAGAAATAGCGCCTTCCGGCACCGCGGCGGAACTGGTAACTCAGGAATTGTTCATTGTCAAGCCGGAAGCCAAATTGAAATTGCTCGGCAAATTGCTGGCTCATTATCCCGGTGCGGTGCTCCTGTTTGTGCGAATGAAGCATCACGCCAGCAAGATTGCCACGGCAATCAGGGCGATGGGTTACAGCGCCTCGGAAATACATTCAAACCGGACCCAGAGCCAGCGCTACGAGGCCCTGGACGGGTTTAAATCCGGTAGATACAAAGTGCTGGTCGCGACGGATGTAGCCGCGCGCGGAATCGATGTCCACGGAATTGAACTGGTTGTTAATTTCGACCTGCCGGATGATACCGAATTCTACGTGCACCGGATTGGACGGACCGGTCGAGCCGGGCATAATGGACGTGCGATTTCGTTTGCCACGCCTGACCAGAGCAATAATGTCCATGAAATTGAAAAACTCATAAGAACCGCGTTACCTATTTCAAAACATCCGGATATACCACAGGAACAGTTCACCCGGACTGTTGTCTGGGCCGCAAGCAGGCCGCGCCGTTTCTTACACAGGCGAAAGTGACGTTAAGCATTTGGCTTTATATATTATCCCCGCAGACCCAGCCTGTGGAAAATGCCGCCTGCATATTGTATCCGCCTGTCTTGGCGTCTATATCTATCACCTCGCCTGCGAAAAAGAGTCCCTTGATAATCCTTGATTCCATTGTCCTTGGATTTATCTCTATTGTATCCACACCGCCTCTGGTAACTATCGCCTCACTGATGGGCATCACTTCTTCAACCGTCAATCTCAATCCGAACAATCCTTCTATCAGCCTTTTGCGTTCCCCGGCTGTAACCTGGTTTGCGCCCTTATTACCGTCTATCTTGCAATATTCAAGAAACCGTGTGATTAGACCCTGGGGCAGGAGGCTCTTAAATATATTCTTTATACCCTTACCCGGAGCCGCCTTGAATTCGCGCAGCAACCTCGCATCCAGTGTCTTATAATCCAGCGCAGGTTTGAAGTTAATGGATATTGACACCTCTTTCTTGAGTTCCAAAGCATCATAGACTGAGGCGCTTATGTCAAGCACAATCGGACCCGATATCCCGAAATGTGTAAAAAGCATCTCCCCGAACCGCTCATAAACCGGTTTATTACCTGAAAAGAGCGTCAGGCGCACGTTCTTGAGTGCGATGCTTTGCCAGTCCCTGATGAACCGTTCCTTAATGCGCACCGCAGACAGCGCCGGTTTCAAGGCGACTATCCGATGCCCTAATTTCTCAGCCAGTTTATAACCGTCGCCGGTTGAGCCGGTCTGTGGATACGAAAGCCCGCCTGTGGTAATGGCAATATGCAATGCCGGAAATTCCTTCCCTGAAACCGTCCGAATACCCTTTACACGTTTACCCTCTGCAATCACATCTTGCACCCGTTCGCCTGAAAGGACTTTGATATTCTTATTCTTCAACTTGGATTTCAGGACATTCAGGATATCTGCTGAGCGGTTGCTGACAGGGAACACACGTCCGCCTCGCTCGGTCTTGAGTTTCAGACCCGCATCCTCAAAGAACGAAATCAGGTCTGCGTTAAAAAATCTGGCGAATGTGTTCCTCAGGAAATCACGCGATTCCGATAACTCGGCCAAAAAATCCTTGATATCACCCGAATTAGTAAGATTACAACGGCCCTTACCGGAGATAAGCAGTTTCTTGCCCGGGGACTCATTGCGCTCAACCAGCAGGACTTTTCTGCCTCGTTCTGCAGCGCGGATAGAAGCCATCATCCCGGCCGGGCCTGCACCGATAACAATCACATCAAACTGTTCCATAGGAAAATATAAAGAGTAAGCGGATTTAGCTGATTTTATCTAATTTAACCGATTTAAGACTTATTTCTTTTCTATATTATTTTAATCCATTTACTAATTTTCTTCTTACCAAATCAGGCTGGATATGTCAAGGGTACAGTAGAAGTTAAAGGCTATCCCGATAGACTTCGTCGGGATTACTTACGACTTTTTACTTTTGAGTTTATGATTTAGCGGGATGTCTCTGTGGCAAAAATAGTTATTTATATGAAATTTCTTGACCCCGTTAAAAATGATTTGGTATTAATACAGGTTATTAAATAACCCAAGGATAAGAAAAACCATTCTTAGTCGTAATTACAATGATACGGTCGTCCCGCCTCGGCGGGACGACCTATTTCTAACGGGGTTGATAGCGGTATAAATAATTGGTATTGATGATGAATACATTATGAGCATAAAGAAAATAAATATCAAGCAGGTGATTCCTTATCTCAAAAAGCCCTGGACTCCCATTGTGCTCGGCAAGGTAGAGGATTATGAGGTCAAATTATCAGAATTCAATGGTGAATATTTCTGGCATAAGCACGAGAAGCACGATGAATGTATGCTGGTTTATGATGGTTCTATTAGTATTGAGCTGGAAAGTAAAAAAGAGGTGAAGTTAAAAGAAGGCGAACTAATCGTTATTGAAAAAGGAACTTCTCATCGCTCTAAAGCCGATAATAAAGCATTGGTTTTAATCTTTGAACGCGATACAATACTTTCCGATTTCGTGAGAATAGAGTAAGCTGATTAAGCGGATTTACCTGATAATCTTTTTTATCTGTTTAATCAGTGTACTTAAAGGATTTATTATGGAAAATAAATTGAAGATATTAAGAGAAAAGAAAGCCGAGGCATTGCTGGGCGGCGGTAAAGATAAAATAGATAAGCAGCATAAGGCAGGTAAACTTTCTGCCCGTGAACGGATTGAACTGCTGTTGGACAAAGGCAGTTTTCAGGAACTGGATGCATTCGTTACGCACCAGTGCACTCATTTCGGTATGGAGAATAAAAAAACACTGGGTGATGGAGTTGTAACGGGTTACGGGACAGTCAACGGTAAATTAGTCTATGTTTTCTCACAGGATTTTACGGTATTCGGCGGTTCATTAGGTGAGGCATTTGCCAACAAGATTTGCAAGGTAATGGATTTGGCAATGAAGGTCGGCGCACCGGTTATCGGGATTAATGATTCAGGCGGTGCTCGGATACAGGAAGGCGTGGTTTCTTTAGGTGGCTACGCCGAGATTTTCTTCAGGAACACTATGGCTTCAGGCGTGATTCCCCAGATTTCCATTATTACCGGTCCTTGTGCCGGCGGTGCGGTTTATTCCCCGGCCCTGACTGATTTTATTATTATGGTCCAGAAGACCAGCCATATGTTTATTACCGGACCAGAAGTAATAAAGTCCGTAACCAGCGAGGAAATAACATTTGAGGAATTAGGCGGTGCGATGACGCATAATAGCCGTTCAGGCGTGGCTCATTTTGCCGCCCAGGATGAAAAAGAAGGGTTCAATACCATCAAAAAATTATTACAGTTCATTCCAGCCAATAATATGGAGGAAACGCCATACATTAAACCAAAGGATAAACCTAATCGGATGGCAAAAGAACTGGTGAAGATTATACCTCCGGATGCCAATAAACCATATGATATCACTGATATCATCGGCTATGTGGTGGACGATGGTGATTTTCTGGAGGTTCACAAAGAGTGGGCTAAAAATATAGTTGTAGGATTTGCCCGGCTGAATGGCCATAGTATCGGCATAGTTGCCAATCAACCTGCCTATCTGGCTGGCTGTCTTGATATAAATACTTCTATTAAAGGTGCACGGTTTGTCCGTTTCTGCGATGCCTTTAATATTCCATTACTGACCTTTGTGGATGTACCAGGATTCCTGCCGGGCAGTGTTCAGGAATACGGCGGCATTATTCGTAACGGAGCCAAATTGCTCTATGCCTATTGCGAAGCAACCGTGCCTAAACTCACCGTGATTACCCGTAAGGCATACGGCGGTGCCTATGACGTGATGTGCAGTAAACATATCCGTGCGGATATGAATTTTGCCTGGCCCACGGCTGAAATCGCCGTGATGGGACCCGAAGGTGCGGTTAATATTATATCCAAAAAAGAGATTATTGACAGCAAGGACCCGAAACAAACCCGTGAAAAACTTATTGCCGAATACGAAGAGAAATTTGAGAATCCTTATATCGCAGCTGAACGAGGTTATATTGATGAAGTGATTGAGCCGCAGGAGACTAGACCTAAACTGATTATCGCTCTTGAAACCCTTTTAACTAAACGGGAAACTAGACCGCCTAAAAAACACGGGAATATTCCGTTATAGTTCGGCAATCTTACTATTAAGTTAAATCCCGAACGGAGCCGAGGGGTAGATAAATGATTGAACAACAAATTGCAAATGAAGATTTGGTAGTTATCAGTGCTGCGGTGCATCTTTATCTGAACCCAGTCTCTATAACTATACCACAGGAACGGGTCAGAGGAAGGTATAGGAACGGGATTAGACTTGAGCGGCCGAAACGTAATAGATGGAAATGGTCGTTTTTCCCTTATATCAATAACAAAGGACATAGAGATTACCAATGGTCAAATTAACCGAAACAGTTTTAAGAGATGGGCATCAATCGCTTATCGCCACCCGGATGAAGACGGCTGATATGCTGCCTATCGTGGAGAAATTAGATAATGTCGGTTTCTTCTCTTTAGAAATGTGGGGCGGTGCAACCTTTGATGTCTGTCTTCGCTACCTCAAGGAAGACCCTTGGGAGCGGTTGACAGAAATACGCAAACGTGTAAAAAATACAAAACTGCAGATGCTCTTGCGGGGTCAGAATCTGGTCGGCTATCGCCATTACCCGGATGATATTGTTGTTAAATTCATCCAGAAGGCAAGAGATAACGGCATAGACATTTTCCGTATCTTTGATGCACTTAATGATATAAGAAACCTGGCGTTATCTATCCAGACGGCTAAAAAAGCCGGTGCAATGGTTGAAGGAACCATATCTTATACGGTCAGTCCGGTTCATACCATTGAAAAATATGCCAAGTTCGCCTTTGAACTAAAGGATGCCGGCGCTGATATCATCTGCATCAAGGATATGAGTGGCATTATTTCGCCCACTGCGGCTTATGATTTGGTTAATATTCTTAAGAAAGAAGTCAAATTGCCGGTTCATCTTCATGCCCATTGTTCAAGCGGGATGGCGCCGATTTGCTACCTGACTGCTTGTGAAGCCGGTGTCGATTATCTGGATACTGCCATTTCGCCGTTTGCCTGGGGAACATCCCAGCCGCCTACTGAAAGTATTGTCGGAGCGTTTAAAGGCACTCCTTTTGATACCGGTCTTGATTTGAATGTTCTGGTTGAGATTACCGAATATTTCCAGAAAGTAAAAGAGAGATATAAAACATTTTTAGACCCGATTTCAGAAAGGGTTGACCCTAAAATTCTGGTGCACCAGATTCCCGGCGGAATGATTTCCAACCTGATATCGCAACTTAAGGAACAGAAGGCATTGGATAAATATGATGAGGTGCTGAAAGAAACCGCATTGGTGAGAAAAGAATTAGGATACCCGCCGCTTGTCACGCCTACCAGCCAGATAGTCGGCACCCAAGCCGTGTTTAATGTGGTTATGGGTGAACGATATAAAATGATTTCTAAGGAAGTAAAAGATTATATCAAGGGCTTATATGGCCATCCTCCGGGAATTATTGATGATGGAATAAAGAAAAAAGCCATAGGCGCCGAAGAACCGATTAATA
>JAZDFP010000054.1:0-3996 GCA_043807745.1 Planctomycetota bacterium | reverse complement strand
AGATAATTTACCACCACCAGACAATCCGGCATCACCTCTTTTCAATGCGTCTGCTTCATTACTGGAATTGACTGCCCCACCTCCAGTTGGCGCGGGTGATTGTGGTTGTAGCACTCCCTTGTCTTCCATTCCTTGACGCATGCGACCGAAACCTGGTGGTGGAGGAGAAGAAGCAGTTCTGAGGTCCTCCACCACTAACCAAGAAGTATATGGGGTAAGGATACCGTATTCCTTGGCGAGTTTGATAATTTCATCTTTTACCTCTTTGTTCTCTCCGCGAAGCCTGATTTCATCCATAAGATAACCAATCTTGGTGGTAGCCCAAATTCTGGGTATAAAATCTGCTGTTTCACTATTACCAAAGGTGGCTTCATATTCAAATTTGCTCGATGCGCCGTTGACCATACCGGTAAGCGTAATAAGTTTCTGTCCATCGCCCTTGTATCTACCCATGATAACCAACTGCGAGCCGCGGAAGATATCTGTAAGATTTTTGGGATAACGGTCATAGATTTCTATCCCCGAGACTTCCACCTTAACATCAGAAAGCACAGGGTAGGCAATCTTATCATAAAAGTTGGAGACTTTAACCTCAATGTCTTCACCCGGTGTAATATATTCTCGTGCTCCGCGATTCGCTTCAGCCAGTTTATCAAGAAGATGGGTATTGACATCAAAACCTACACCAAAGGTAAATATACGGATATTAGAAGTATTCTTAGCCGCTACATTCTTGAGAATCTGCTGAGGATTTTGTTCGCCGATAGTCGGGATACCATCGGTCAGGAAGATAATCATAAATGGCCGTTTACTATTCGGCTCAACCGTTCCCAAAACAGCCTGGAGTGCATCATTGATATTGGTGCCACCACGCGCCTCAATATCTGCAACCCATTTAACCGCCTCTGCACGCGTTGCCGAAGTTGCATCCTGCAAACTATCCTTAAATTGCCTTACATCTCCGCTAAATGTAACCAGATTAAAACGGTCTGAATTACGTAAACTATTAATGCAGAAATTTAAAGATTTCTTTGCCTGTTCAATTTTACCATTCTCCAGCATAGAACCAGAGGTATCCAGAACAAAAACCACATCCTTCTTAACTATCTCGTTATCCTTCATCTCGTATTTTGGAGAAAGCATCATCATAAAGAAACCATCTGTATTGGGCTTTTTGTATGTCATCAGATTAATACCGAATTGTTTCTCAGACAGACTGTAATAAAGTAAGAAGTCTTTATCCGGTTTCATCTTGTTCTGTTCAAAACTGATTGATACATTACGGTCATCTTTGCGAACGATATCAATATTGGGATAGGTCGGTGAATATACGGTTTTAATCGGAATGCAGGATTTAATACTTGCTTTGATAACTGCTGAATCAATGGCTTCCTCTGAGAACTTGTTTGTTCCCCACGGATGACGAAACACACAGAGTCCATTATCATTAGGAAGCCGATAGGTATATGCATATTTTATGCGGACATTACCCGGTCCTTGGCCTAAATCCTGATTAAAGGCAGGGATTGGGAATACCCGTAGTTTAAGCAACCCGTATCCGGCATATTCCAAAAGTGCCGGGTCAATACGCTGACGCACAATTTCCTGATAATACTGCAATGCCTTGTCGCGGTCTAATAATTCACCTTTGCTTTCAGTGCCGTTAATCCACAGTGAAAGATTCTGGACTGATGCCTCAGGTAAAATAGGAAGGATAAAAGTGCCTTCTAATTGCCGATGATTGGGATTGTGAAATATCTCGTCAACAGTTACCATTGCCACATAGTCTTCAATCTTAATATCCAATGTAGTGTTCTTGACCGAAATGTTAGTTACCCGAATATCAGGCGGAATAGGACGGCGGTCTATTTCTATTATCCCGCACGCCGAAGCCGTTGGACTTGCCGCTACAACCATTCCTATTGTCAGCACTATCAGTGCTAATAACAGCTTTAAGTTTTTCATATCCCTAGGCCTTTCTTTACCTCCACACCAAAGATTTTGGTGTGGGGGTTTACTATAAGGGTGTCAATGTTTGTAACTCCCTTTCCATAATATTAGACTATCATCAATGTAAAATTTGCGAGAGAAAATAATATTTAGAGCAAAATTATTCATAAACCGATTAAAATAATGATAATGTGTCAACGAGGATAAACCTCGTTGTCTACCAAAAACCTCGGTAGACAACGACCTTTACGGTCGTTGACCAGAATTTATGAATAATACGGGTTAGAGCAAAATTATTATTAATTTGCTTGATTTCATACTAAAGATTATGCTATAAATTGTGATTATGAAAGAAAGTTCTATAAGTAAAATGACATCCTCTATGATCAGGTCAAATAAGATGTCCGTTCTTTTAAAGATTACCAATGCCCTGATGGCTGAAAAGGACATTGACCGACTGTTAAAATTAATAATGGATACGACAAGCGCTATTTTAAATGCAGAACGGACTTCCATTTTCCTACTGGATTACGACACCAATGAACTTTATACGAGAGTAGCGCAGTTGACCGAGATTTCAGAAATCAGGTTTCCGGCAGACAAAGGTATTGCCGGCTCTGCGGTTACAAAATCAAAACTGATAAATATTCCTGATGCCTATAAGGACAGACGTTTTAATCCTGAAATAGATAAAAAGACCGGTTACCGGACCAGGAATATTTTAACTGCCCCGATGCTTAATCACAAAAATGAGTGTGTCGGTGTTCTGCAGGTATTGAATAAAAAGACCGAGAGTTTTGGATTGGAGGATGAATCGTTAATAATGGCGTTAGCCGCTCAGGCTGCGGTGGCTGTGGAAAATGCCCAGTTATATCAGGAACAGGAATTGACATTAAAGAGTTTCTTAAAGACATTAGCATCGGCAGTAGATGCGCGTGACCCGGCAACAGCGGGTCATTCGGAGCGTGTGGCAAGGTTTGCGATAAATATAGGCAAGGCAATCGGGTTTAATGAAACAGAACTGAAAACGCTGGATTATTCAGCCGCACTTCACGATGTGGGTAAAATAGGCGTACCTGATAGAGTCCTCTTAAAACCGGATAAACTCACGCCTGAAGAATTTGAGGAAATGAAACGACACGCTGTAAGAACTAAAGAAATATTAGATAATATGTTTTTTGCCCGTGAACTGCGGGAGATTCCGCATATTGCCTCAACACATCATGAAAAATTGGATGGCTCAGGTTATCCGGATGGTCTTAAATCCGACCAGATGACCATTTCAGCCAAGATCCTGGCAATTGCCGATGTATATGATGCGCTGGTAGCTCAGGACCGTCCTTATAAAAAAGCAATGCCTCATGAACAGGCAATTGCTATTCTGGAACAGGGTCGTGATACCAAATTTGACGGTAAACTTTTAGATATATTCAAGGAAAAGAAATTATACCTGATTGAACGCCGTAAATATCCGAGGGTTCCTCTTACAATCTCATTTGATTACAGATTGAAAACGGATAAATCAGAAGAGAGTTTATTAAAAGGAGAAACTATAGATATCAGCGGTGCCGGTTTATTAATGAGCAACAAAAGACTCTATCCGCTGGGAACAGAACTGAATGTCATTATAAAATTAGACAGTAAAAATTATAACCTCACAAGCAGAATCGTGCGTGCTGATAAGAAATTCGCTAAAAATATATATCATATAGGCGTAGCTTTTACCAATATCAACGATTCTGAACAACAAGAATTATCATCGGTTTTAAGCCAACATCGTCAGAGAGATACTCCGACATAATGTCAGGCATGTAAATCGCCAAAACATATTTAAGAATATATCAGAAATATTCTGAGTTATCATAGTGTGGGTTTGATAGAATTATGGCAAAAAATTAATGGAGTGGGATTTATTCTCAATAAATAAATATGACCAAAAGAGATATCATTTCAATCATACTTAACCTAATAGGCACTATTCTTGTTTTCACTATAGGAAGCAGCGCCCCTTTTTTATTAGCTATGTTCCTTATGTCTACACGAAAT
>JAZDFP010000053.1:0-15950 GCA_043807745.1 Planctomycetota bacterium | reverse complement strand
CTCCTTTTCTAACCACAAAGGGCACAAAGAACTCAAAGATATTATAGAATTATTCTCTTTATGCCATTCTTTAGAAGTTTAACATTAAAGTTTATTATCAAACCCAATCTTATTCCTGTAATTTTCATATAAGTCATAAGTTGGGCTTCATGAATAGGTAATATTTTGTCAGTGGCTTTTAATTCAAGAATAATATTATCAGATACTATTAAATCAGCCCTGAAAGAACAATCAATATTAATATTTTTGTATTTAACCGGTACGGGATATTCCGATTTGAACTCTATATTATTTTCACTTAATTCATAAGACAGGCATTGTTGATAGACAGATTCAAGTAATCCCGGACCTAAATTCCGATGGACTTCTATGGCTAATCCAATTACTTTATTAGAAAGTTTATTAATCTCGTCCAAATTCATCAATCTATTACTTTGTGCTCTTTGTGTGCTTTGTGGTTCAAAATCCTATTATCCAGCGTTTGTCTTTGGTTAAGGTATCAGCAATTTCCGGGACTTCCTTATCAAATCCTTTTCTGCCCATCAATCCGAATGTGGCACGTTTGCCTGCCTCTACCCCAGGTTGATTATACGGATTGACTTTATAGAGTTTACCTGCATAAGCGGTAGTCAATTCCCAGAAATATAATAAAGCGCCGATGGTTTCTTCCGAGATGTTTTTTAGACGAATTGTATAATTGGGTCTTCTATTCTGAATTAATGAGTATTCGGTTCCCTTTTTCTCTGCGAGCATCAATTCCTGTAAAGAATGTCCGGCTAAGAATGAAGCACTTTCGTCATTCCTAAATAGATTCGGTATGACAATTTTATCCTTGTGATTTTCCACTTCAACAAATATTATTAACTTATTATTCGGTCCTTCATTATACAATTGAATTTGTGAATGCTGGTCTGTTACGCCGAGGGCATTGATAACGGTTGGTCCGACATAAACTTCTTTATTATTAAGGTCATATCGTTTACCTAAACTTTCGGGATATAGTTGTCTTAACCATTCGGCAAATGCCTTCAGTTGCGCTGCATAAGGCATTATCACCATGATATTCTTACTTTTTTGACGGTCATATATGAAATTTATCAGTGCTGATATATATGCCGGATTTTTATCCACCGGCACTCTCTGGATATATTTATCTAATACACTTGCACCGTAGAGTAATTTCTTTATATCAATGCCTAAAAAAGCAGCCGGGACTAAGCCAACCGGGCTTAATACCGCATATCTGCCTTCTATATTCTTTGGCGTCTCAAACGATAAATAACTTTCCTTATTAACCAACCGCCTCATAAACCCGGCATCCCTGTCAGTGGTAACAATTAAATTCTGTTGATACTTTTTACCGAGTTTCTGCTTTAATACCTTCAGGACTATCAATAAAGATGCAATGGTCTCGGTAGTCTCGCCTGATTTGCTGATAACATTAAACAAAGTCTTTTTGGGGTTAACAAGTTTGAATAACGCCTGAATTTCAGATGAATCTATATTATCAAGAACAAAAAGACGTGGGAATCCATTTCGCTCTTTGGCAGACAAAAGATTATAAAACGGCGGTGTTAGCGCCTGCTGTAAGGTAATCGTCCCAAGTGCAGAACCGCCTATTCCCAAGACAACAAAATTCTCGTATGATTTTGCCTTTTTATCAGCCAAAGATATTATATCTGCTACATTCTGGTAAGGGAGGTCAAGGAAAAAATGTTTGCCATTTTCCCGCTCGTCTTGAACCTCCTGGCAAATACCGGCATTTTCTGTGATGGCTTTAGTAAGTTCAGGTTCACTGATACTATGTCCCGGACCTATTACACCATACAATATATTGTTAAAATCTATACTTATCATAAAATTATTAACCACAGAGGACACAGAGTTAATAAACACTAAGATTATTTATATTATTATACTCCAAAAGACATCGGTCAAGAGAAATAAGAAAATCTTTGTGTTCCCTGCCCCGCACATAAATGTGCAAGAAACCACATCAAATTAGTGGAGAGTAACTCACACATTTATGTGCGGGGTGAATGTCTTTTCTCGAATAAACCCACCTTTAAGGTATCGCATCGGGATGCCGAAGAGATATTTTTCTGGACAGCACCATTCTGGAGTGGTAGAAATATTCTATGAATCTACAAAGTTGGCGAAGAATACCTATTCCAAAAACCATTATTTTTCTGGCAGAGTATTTTATTCTGCGCTGGTTTATATTTTTACTGACCGCCCTGCCGTATGATATAACGACCTCTCTGGTCAGGAATTTTGTCCGATTCGGATACAGCCTAGCCGGGAAATACCGGAATATAACCGTAGAAAATATCCGTCTGGCTAAACCGCAGGTGGTAAAAACCCCTGAAGAAGCAAACCGGTTAGCCCTGCGGACCTTTGAGTATTTCGCATTATCATTCGTGCACATGCTCTATATGGACAGGTTTATCTACCTCAAGGAAAAGAAGCATATCAGTTTCGAGAATACCGAAGTGATAGACCGGGCTTTAAAAGAGAACCGCGGATTAATCCTGATTTCCGGACATCTCGGCAACTGGGAAATCGGCATAAATGAATTAGCCAAAAAGGGCTACCCGATAAATCTGGTGGCATTTCAGTATGTTAATCCATATCTAAACAATATGATGAACCGGTTTAGATTGGATTGCGGAGTAACTATCATCCCAACCAAAGGCGCCATTAGCAAATGCGAAGAAACACTCAAGAAGGAAGAAGTTGTGATAATGCTGATAGACCAGACCGGCCGGGAAGAAGGCGTTGAAGTCCAATTCTTCGGCAGGACTGCACCGGCTATGTGGGGACCGGCAAACCTGCACATTAAAACCGGAGCTCCGATAATTCCTTACGGGGTAACTTTCACCGCAGAGTCGCCGAGCTCGCAGAGAATTAGATATACAATTAAGATAGGCGATAAAATCATATATCAACCAACCGGCAGTAAGGATAATGATATCAAGGAACTAACACAGATTTATCTAAATGAAATAGAAAAGATAATACGCCGAGCACCTGAACAGTGGATTTGGTTTCACAGACGATGGAAGAAATATAAATAACCTCAACTGTCCCGACGACCGAAGCAACATCGGAATTACACAGATTTGTTATTATTTACTAAGAAAATCCCGACGTTCGTCGGGATAACTCGCTGTAACCTTAGACGAATATCGTGATAGCGTACCAGGGGTAAAATAATAAAACCTGAATAGATGTAACAGCGTCATATCAAACGACTTGATAGAAAAACTTCTATGAGAAAAATACCCTCTTAGGGGTGGGGAAATAGTACCAATCAAATATATATGATGAGAATTAGGTGTTTGCTTTATGTTTTCTTTATTGGTTTTTTAATAATAAACGACAATAGAATACTTACGATAAGCAGAGTGCCTGATAAATAAAAAGCATATTGGAAACTATGATATTTATCATAGATAATACCGGACAATAAAGCCAGTATTGAGCCTACCCCCCACGCAGTGAAAATCATTCCGTAATTAACACCAAAGTTTTTCAGACCAAAATAATCTTTTGTGAGAGACGGAAATACTGATAAATTAGAGCCATAATTCATACCGATACATATTGAGAAGATAATTAGAGATAACGCAGTCGTAACAGACGGTGTTAAAAACAACAGAATTGCCTGGAATAATGTGAATATTTGAAGAATTCTGATTCTACCCATTTTGTCTGATAGAACACCTCCTAAAACTCGTCCACCTGCATTTCCTATTGCTAAGATGGCTACCAGTATAAAACCGGCATCATAACTTGCTTGAACCGAAACTACTTTCGCTAATTTACCAATAACCATCAATCCTGCACCGGCATTAAACGCATACATTAGCCAGAGAATGTAAAATTGATAAGTGCTTAAGACCTCTTTTGCGAGAAAGTCATTTTCACTTATGGTGGTATTAGTTGATAATGTTGTTGATAATGTTTGAGGTGGCGGATTTTTAAGTAACTGGGATAAAACGACTACCAGCATTAAAAAGAAGATACCAAAGATAAGGAGTGTGTTTGGGACACCCCATAATCCGATAAAATATTGAGCCACTGGCGCAGTATATACCGAGGCAAGTCCGAAACCAGCAACAACAATTCCGGCAATCATACCCGTTTTAGCCGGAGGAAACCATTTTATAGCCGGCGGTGTTGCAGAAGCATAGCCGAATCCAATACCGGCACCAGCCAGAACACCAAAGCATACAATATACATTTCCACGGAAGTAAATTGACTTGCCAAGATTAAACCAATACCGATTAATAGACCGCCTATACTTGCTATTATTCTGGGACCAAAACGGTCCTGTAATTTACCGGCAGGAACCATCATAAAAGCAAACATTAAACAAGCAATTGTATAAGGTAAAGCGCGTGCGGCTTCACTCCAACCCCAGTCTGCAGGTATCTTTTTGGAAATGACGCTCCATGAATAAAGAACCCCTAATGCTAAATTAATTCCCGTTCCAGCCAGAGTAACAATCCATCCACGTTTGGAATCTTGCACTACTGTTGACATCTATATACCTCTTTCTAATTCTAAATACCAATATCTTAAATTTTACTGTGAGTTGATTATTTAGGTATGAGTTATTATAACAACGAACAGATACCTATTTCTTTTTACTTATCTTGACCTAATATCAAGAAGACCTGATATAAAAAGAATACATCTATATTTAAGGATAATACCCAAACTTTATAATAAGAAAAATTCATATGAGTATTAAGAAAGCAAGTCAAGATTATTCAATCAATAATTATGACAATTATGATTTTAGAAACTTTAATAAGGCGCAATTATCACAGCCCTCATAACCCTTTTTGCAGAAGTCCAAGAATATTTCTATGAGCCCTTGTTGAACCGAAGAGGTCTTGATTATTGATGAGACAATTTTCTTGTCGGATTCAAATAGCCGTTGCTCCATAAAGCGGGTATAATAATTATCCATCAATTTGGGATATGTGCGATATAGATTTAATATCCCTTCCTGTAATCTGGTGTTTTTCTCTGATTGAGAATAAATCAATACTAAAGGAATAATAATATTTAAGATAATCGTATCTACCCTTTCTTTCCCAATCAGGGCATATTCTTTGGAAAATAGTTTACTATCAAAGGTGCTTCGTATTGCCCAATAACCAGTTGCCGGAACAGAGAGTAACTGAATAAGTTCTTTTCGTATTTTTTCTGCCGGCTGATTGTTGATAATTTCTACTATTTTAGTAAATAAAGACTCTTCGCTACGTAACAAATAACTTATTCCAGCAATTCTACGATATGGAGAATTAGCCGGTCTGCCACCGGGTATCTGCCAATCTAACTTTATTCCCGGTAATTTCTTTGACACACAAGAAAATTCATTCAGGTATTTTAAATAATATTTTGTTGATTGATTTAGATTGTCTGCGGTCTCTGGCAAAAGCCCAGCAGTAGTAAGCAATAGAGATTGAACGGCAAGAGATTGTTTATTTTCGGAATATTGTTCAGTAAGTTTACGGATTTTATGATAAGGAACAGTTTCAGATAGTTGTAAGAATGCAAGTTGGTTATTCCTGTAACCTAACGCACCCATTATGCCCTGATATAAAACCTCATCATAGTCGCTCTTGGATTTGGAAAGCCGATTATTAAAATTATCCATCTTTCTGAGTAATCTTGATTCACCTGCCCCTTCTAAGAAGTAGATGGTTTTTTGACCGAGTGCCTGTTTGATATAAGAGTAACACCTACCAGCAGAAGTAAAATAAGAATCCTGTTTTGGAGCAATATCTAATTCCAGAAGTTTATCAATATCTTCCAATTTCTCTTGCAATAATTTACTCAGAATCATCTGGGGTATTTCCCGTCCATTATTAAGTTTGATGGACTTCTCGTTATCATCCCAGAGGGTAATGTGGAGGATGAGATTATTATATTTATTATCCAGATGGTGCTGATGGCGAGTCCAGTCAGAAGAGTAAAGATGAATCTCAATATCGCCTTTGTATAGTTGATTATCAATATAAATAACTGCATCAGTAAAATCTGGTCCGGGATTAGAATTCCATAACCCTTGAAAGACGATTTTTATTTCTTTATTATCTGTGGTGCAATAATTAAGGTTTTTTAGTGGTTGTTCAGCCCAGAGGTAGTGGATAAATTTCTCGGTAATCTTTTCCAAAGTTGGTTCACTTTGTTTATCCATGCATTTCAAGGTGGGAATCAAGGAAACCAAAAACACCTTCTTCTTTAGTATGAGATATTGTCTGGCTTTGGGTAAGATGGCAAAAATGTTATCCGATGATTGAGGTATCATATAAAATCAGCAATTAATATGGGATAATTGCTTTACTTCTCAATATTTCACAAATGTTATTCACAACATCTTCAGGGGTGGACTTTGAAGTGTTGATAGTATGGTCACAAGCCTGTTTATAATATGGTCCCCTGAATTCCATAAGTGATTTTATTTCATCATATAGATTCTTGACTGTCAATCGAGGCCTGGTCTTACCTGTTTTATCATCCTTAAGAATACGCTGATAAACAGCATTGCAATCGGCTTCAGGCAAAAAGACTATGCCGTTTCTTTTAAAGTTTTTCACATTCTTATATTTCAAAACAGCCCCTCCGCCAGCCGCAATTACATGCGAATCTAATTTACCTAACTCGTTTATAACATCGGATTCTAAAAGACGGAATAATGATTCTCCCTGCTTTTCAAATAATTCGGCAATCATAAATCCATATCGACGTTCGATAAATTCATCTGCATCAATAAAATTCCATTTTAACTTCTTGGCAAGCAGTCTTCCCACGCTTGTTTTACCTACTCCTCTAAAACCAATCAGCACTATATTCATATATTCATTTCTTTTCGCAAAAGAGCCAATTGTGAAGGTAAAATCTTCTTCTTTGCTTCTGCAATCTTGATAGTATGCTTACCCAGTTCGCAATATAATGGTAAATAAAGCGGTAATTCTTTCTTTATTGACTTTAGATGCTTTTTTATAGTCAATATATCTCCTCGAGCAATGGGTCCGGTCAATGCCGACGGTATTCCGATTGTTTTGATATTTTTGATGGTTGAATCAATCAGCGGTTGAATAGCCCTAAAAATATCTTTATGTTTAAATCCGCAGCGTTTTAGAAATTCGTTGGCAACACTGATTAAAGTAACCGGATAATTACAAGCCAATACGCAGCCTATATGATACAGGGTTTTATTTTTCGCCTTGATTCCTACCGGAATTCCCTCAATAGTCCGGATAATTTCTTTGACAACGCTTAAAGCCTTTGGTTCACCTTCATAAACACAATAAGTTCCTCTGAAATTCTTAACCGTTTCCAATTTGTTGGCAAAAGTCTGAAGCGGATGAAAAGAAGCAATAAAAACATTCTTCCCACGACCCTGAAGGGTATGTTTTTTAGCGCTACGAAGAATGTCTGAAGAAAGACTACCACTACAATGTAAAACAACTTTATTCTCAAATACAGTATTTCCGGAAAAGATATCTTGAGCAACCTGCTGAATAGCACTATCCGGAGTAGTGATGAAAATTATATCTCCTGCCAATGCTGCAACACTTTTATCATTGAAAATACGAACATTCTTTCCAATAAATCGTGCGGCTTTTTTAGCATTATTTAACTGTCTACTCCATACTCCAACTATCTTATATTTTTTGGAACGGTGTAACAGATAACCCAGCGTTTGACCTACTTGTCCGCTGCCGATAATCACAACCTTATGCATATGGCAAGAATTAATAAATACAGATAAAAAAGCCTCCGCGTCTGCCGTTCGGATATTAAAAGAAACCTGATTTACGTTAGGTGGGTGCCAATTGATAGATTCAGAAGTCCCCAACGTTAAGTCAGGGCATGTCTTCCACTACCAAATTTCGGCTCCCTTGGTAAATGTTGTTAGTTTCTTAGCTTTTTATAATCCTTAACGCACAGTGCAGAGGCTATTTTTCTTCTTCTATTTTCCTTATAATTTCTTCTTCAGTTATAATATTTTTTTCTATTAAAAGTTTAGTCAGTGGATTATTTAATATCTCTTCAGTATTTTTTGTCTGCTTCTTAGTTTCTGGAATTTCTGATAATGCCTGAAGAATATCTTCTTTCTCTTGGTGTTTTGTATCAGCCGGCTGAAAAACATCTCTGATAACTTTTTTTATACCTGAAGCGGTAGCCACAACAATATTCACATTCAAGTTAGTTAATAATTGCACTTGTTCAATAGCTTCGTCATCAGTAGGGTCACTCGTTGCGATAGTAAGCGTATCATCTTTAATACCTATGGGAATAATGTTGTATTTTTCTATTAACTGAAACGGTATTTTTTTTACCAATGACTTCGGAATAATAATATTCTTGAGATCAATACTTTCTATTTGCTGGGATACCAGATAATTTATAATGTCATCCTCCTTAACTAAACCTAATTTTTCCATGATTTCACCCAGTTGTAACCCGGTCTTTTTCTGGTAGTCTAAAACCATTTTGAGCTGCTCTTTAGTTAACAAATTTGCCTCAATTAGTAAATCGCCTAATTTAGACTTTTTATCTGTTTTAATATCGGCATTCACAAATTTCTACTCCATTTCCCAAAGGTATAATAACTTGGGAGTATTTTTTTCAAGTATGATATTTTTTAAATCTGAAACAATATTGGGAGTCTGTATCACAGCAGACATATCAAACATTTGGAAGATATTATATTTCTTTTTATATTGAATCATTTTTGCCTCGCTAATATTGGCTAATTGTTTGGCAGATTCAAAAGCATCTTCTCTATCACCTGTTTTATCTGCTAACCCATTTTTTACTGCTTGTGCACCGGTATAGATTCTACCATCTGCTAATTTAAAAATTTCTTCTTTGGTTAAATTTGGCCGTCCCGCCACCACGATATCAACAAATCTCTGGTACAACTCATCTATAATACCTTGTATTATTGCCTGTTCTTCTTTTGTCATTGTTCTGGTAGATGAAAGCATATCTTTTTTATCGGCGGATTTGATGGCTTCCGTTTTTAGCCCTATTTTTTGGAATAGCCCTTCAACATTTAAGACTGTAGCAATAACACCAATGCTACCGGTAACAGAAGTAGGATGCACAACAATACGGTTTGATGGCATGGCTATATAATAGCCTCCTGAAGCCGCGACTTCACCCAAATAGGCAACTATAGAAACATTAGGTCTTTTATTCTTAAACCGTTTCAATGCGGTGTGAATATTATCAGATGCTGTCACAGTGCCTCCCGGACTGTTTATTTCTAAAATAATGGCTTTAATATTATTGTCAGTCTCAGCTTTTTCGAGAGAATCTATAATCATCTGAACCGGGTCTATCTTGCTTCCCCACATACCATCATCACTACCAGACATAATGATTCCATTAACCTGGATTAGTAGAATCTTATTGTTAGAGGATATATTTCCGCTTACGAACTGTTCGTTATATCTTTTATCTGAATTAATATTAGAAAATGCGGCTGAAGAAAAGGTTTTGCTTACCACCATAACAAAAAGAATGATATTTAATAAAACACTTAAAGCCAAGGCTACTCCAAAAATAATGGCTAACCAAAAACTGGTGGAGCGTTTCGATTTAGTTGGCGTAATATTAGCATTCAAATTATCTTCCATATAAAACTCCTTTACTTTGCTATTTAACGATAGATTTATTTCTTATTTTGTCAACCCCGTTAGAGATAACCAGCACCCACTTTGGAAAGATGAGATGCATTTTACTTGATAGCCTATCTCCCCAAAGTAGGTGTTGCAGTTAATATTCATCAAACGCGATAGTAATATTTTTATAATCTCGATGACGAATATTATATCTATTAAGTATTATATCAAACATCTCTAACTGGGTCAATGATTTTCCACTCAAATAAAAACATTAAATTATATGGATATAGAAACAACTCTCTTATAATATATACATTAATTACTCTATGTATAAAATATTTCTTGCCTGGCGTTATCTTATAAGCCGAAAAATAATATTTTTAGCGGTCGGTGGTATAGCGGTCGGCGTAATGGCTCTGATTGTCGTCACATCTGTCATGGGCGGTTTCTCACGTGAGATGAAAGACCGAATTAGGGGTACATCAGCACATCTGAATATTACACCCGCGGATACTTATTTCATATATAATTCATCTAAGATAATTGAACGGATAAAAAATGTTCCTGAAGTAATCGGTTGCGCCCCGCGTTTAGAATGGGGCGCCCTATTTGGTACGGGATTAACCTTTGTCCAGGTTATCGGTATAGAACCTCGATTAGAAAAACAAGTTAATAATTATGAAAAATACTTGCTACGCGGAACTCCTCTTGAATTCCCCGACAAAAAAGAAAACAATTTGCCCCCTGCTATTGTAGGAAATCAATTATTTCTGTCTTCTGACATAAACGTTTCTTTAACTTCCTTAAAATTAACAAGCGGTATCCCCTTACCTATTCGTCAGGAATTTAAAGTGATTGGTGCATTCAGTACCGGAATGTTCGAATATGACAATAATATTTATATCCCGCTAAAAACAGCTCAGGACTTTTTAGGCGTTCCTAATGGCGTAACTAAAATATGCGTTGCAATTAAGGATTATCAGAATATTAATATCGTCAAAGAAGAAATCAGACAGTTATTAGCACCTATCGGCTCTTTTCACATAAATACATGGGAAGAAGAAAAACGAATTCTTCTCAGAGCGGTTTCCACGGAAAAAAATATTAATGCCTTCCTATTGTTTTTTATAGTCGTTGTTGCTGCTTTTAATATTCTGGCTCTTCTTACAATGAGGGTAGTGGAAAAAACTAAGGATATCGGTGTTCTTATATCACTCGGTGGAAAACCATCGGGAATTATGTGGCTATTTGTCTGGCAGGGACTCCTGATTTCTTTTATCGGTGCCGTGCTCGGCGTCATATCTGGTTATCTAATCGCATACTATCTTAATGCTATTGAAGATGCAATATATCATATTTCACAATATATTATTTATTTCCACACCTACCATCTTATGATATCGATTGCTATTTTATTATTCTTAGGATTATCTGTATTTATCGTCATATATTGGATCATTTACGCACTTAGTAAAAAGTCAATGTCAAAATTTATAATGGTATTATCTTGTATTGTAATACTTACATGGATTACGTTATTAATCGTCTATTCATTTAGTGATTTGCTATCGATAAATCCGCATAAACTTCCGGCGGGCTGGAAACTTTTTCCTCCTGATGTCTACTATTTAGACAAAATCCCTTCAGAGATAAATTATCTAACTATAATTATTATTGTTATTGCTACATTATCAGTAGGCATAATATTCAGTATTTATCCTGCTATAAAAGCAGCCCGGCTTAACCCCGTTGATGCGTTAAGATATGAATAATACGGATAAAATTATTCTCAAAATAGATAATGTTTCCCGGAGTTTCAAAACAGGGAACAGTTTCCTGGAGATTCTCAAAAATATTTCATTGGAAATAAAAGAAAGCGAAGTTCTCTCCATAATCGGTCCTTCAGGAGCCGGTAAAAGCACGCTACTTCATATTATGGGCCTTCTTGATAAGCCTACAGCAGGAGATGTTTTCTTCAGAGGGAAAAATATTTACTCGCTACCCACTGCCGAACAGGCAAAACTAAGAAACTCATCTTTTGCGTTTGTCTTTCAATTCTATCATCTTATACCTGAATTAAATATATTAGAAAATGTATTACTTCCTCATATGATATCCAACTCTATTATCGGATGGCAGATGCGTGCTAAAGCGCTGAAGGAAAAAGCTAAATCACTTATCGCAAAATTAGGATTAGAACATAGATTATCGCATAAACCTGCTCAACTTTCCGGCGGTGAACAACAAAGGGTGGCTATTGCCCGTGCCTTAGTGACAGACCCGGAAATAATTCTATGCGATGAACCTACCGGTAATCTTGATAGTAATTCCACCTCAGAAATACATGATTTAATTTCAAAATTAAATAGACAAGAGGGCAAGACCTTTATTATCGTAACGCATAATGAGAATGTCGCCAGGTGGGCTCATCGAATAATCAATTTGGTTGATGGACAAATCGCCAATAGTCCCGATGTCGCTAACGCTCATCGGGATAAGACCAGGTAACATCCACGATACTTCGTGTCGGGATTAACTGGCTCTAATAAGGAGTGGTAAAATGTCTTATCTTAAAATGATTCGAGGCTCAGAGAAAGATATAATCGGCGAGGTAACCTTAGACTTTCCTAATGATAAAAAATTCATTATCGGACGTGACGTTACTAATAACCTCGTCCTTAGTAAAAATATCAAATGTTCCCGTCATCACGCTGAAATATCCAAAAAAATCATCACCGGCGAATCACAACCTCACTATGAAGAATATTTTATCAGAGACCTTAACAGTAGAAATGGCACTTTTTTAAATGGCAAAAGAATACAGCCAACACCGGAAGGTGAAAAACTTATTGGTGGCACAATAATTATCATTGGCGACAGTTCTTTTGAATTTGTAACACCAGAACCTGCTGACGATAGTGTAACAGAAGAAGTGGAACAGATAAAACCTGTTGGTGAAGATAGAGAAGAAATCGGTGGTGAGACCGTTGAAATAAAACTGGATGAGAAAGAGGAACAAAAGCACCGTGCTGATTTTATCGGTAAAAAAATCTCCTCCAAACAACTCACCTATATCTATGAAATATCTCGAATTATAGCTTTAGAAAAAAGTATACAACCACTTATGGATCGCATACTTAAATTTACTGCCGATATTACTCATAGTAATTTAGGCTACATTACATTATTAGAAAAGAAAACGGATAGAATTTCTTTTCTCGCAACTTATCCCAAAGAACTCGCCGCTAAACCACAAAATATAAGCAGAACAATAGTTAAAAGAGTCGTTCAATATACCCGTCCAATACTTACTTCAGATGCTATGTTAGACGGTCGTTTTTCTCAAAGTGACAGCGTTATGTCAGGTGATACTCGTTCAGTTATTTGTGTTCCGCTTATTAAAATGCCCAGTTATGACGGCGTTTTATATCTCAAGAATAACTCAACAAATAATCCTTTTACTGAAAATGACCTGGAAATAACCAGTGCTATCGCTATCCAAACAAGTTTAGCAATGATATCTATATCCGCTTCAAATAAGTCAAAAAGAATTTTGATGTCAATGGTAAAAGTCCTCGTTTCCACTGTAGAAATGAAAGATTTAAGCATTCAAGGACATTCGGAGCGGGTTGCAAATTATTCCTCTGCAATTGCTCATCGGTTAGGAATGACTCCTCATGAAATTTCTCAAGTTCAATTAGCCGCTTTGTTACACGATATCGGTAAGATTGCGGCTACTTCAACAGCAAAAGAAGAACATATCTATGCGGCCGAGAAATTATTAAGCCAGATACCGGATGTAGAAGAAATTATACCTGCTGTCAAGTATCATCACGAACGGATTGATGGTAATGGATTCCCTTTCCATATTACTAATATTCCTCTGATAGCCAAAATTATTAGTGCCGCAAATGTATTAGATAATTTAGTTTCTCATGGCGGTGTAAAAAGAATAGGTTTATCAATCAAAGAAGCAGTCGGCGAAATACAAGAAGAAAGTAACAAGGAATTTGACCCCATTGTTGTCAATGCCCTTATTGCATGTTTTAATGACGGGTCATTATTCAAAAGCACTAAACTATTTGAAGATTTTCTGCAATGACAATACCACCCAAATATCTTATCTCTTTTGATACATCTAAATTACCATCTTTCATAACAGATATACTGGTTATTGGCAGTGGCGTTGCCGGATTACGAGCCGCTATTGAATCCGCAAAACATCATAACATTACTGTGGTCAGCAAGGACTCCCTTTCCGAAAGCAATACATATTATGCACAAGGTGGAATAGCATCTCAAATTGATAAACCGAATTCGGTTTCCTCTCATATTGCTGATACTATTATCAATGCTCATGGTTTGTCCGACTATTCTATCGTCAAGAAAATTATCCGTAAAGGTATTACATTAGTCAATGAACTCATTTCTTGGGGAATGGACTTTGATAAGAAAAATAACAGATTAAATATGACACAGGAAGGCGGTCATAGATTACCTCGTATTCTTCATTCAGGCGGTGATGCCACCGGCAAACACCTTCAAGAAACGCTTTTACGCAAAATTAAATCTCTCAATAATATTACTACTTTTGATTACACCTTCATAATAGATATTCTTGTTTCTTCGGATGGACCAAAAGAATGTTATGGTGCAATTGCACACAACCAAAAAACCCATCAGACTTTTGTAATATGGGCTAAAAAAACCATCATTGCTTCCGGAGGAGCCGGCCAACTTTATCGCGAAACAACTAATCCTGATATCGCAACCGGCGATGGTATAAGCATCACTTATCGCAAGGGAGCACAATTACAAGATTTAGAATTTATCCAGTTCCATCCAACAGCGTTATATGTGGCTGGCGCAACACGATTTCTAATATCAGAAGCGGTGCGTGGTGAAGGCGGTATCTTACGCGATAAATACGGCAAACGTTTTATGTATGATTATCATCCACAGATGGAATTAGCTCCTCGTGATGTAGTTTCCCGGGCGATTACCAATCAGATGAAAATCTCCCAGGATACAAATGTCTATCTTGATTTAACACATCTACCGACAGACAAAATAAAGAAACGATTCCCCTATCTCAGGGAACTATGTCGTAATTTTGATATTGATATAAGAAAAGATATGATTCCCGTTAGACCCAGCGCACATTATTTAATCGGCGGTATAAAAATAAATATCTTCGGCAAAACCAATATTAAAAACCTGTTTGCCGCAGGTGAATGCGTTTCATCTTCATTTCACGGTGCCAATAGACTGGGAAGCAATTCACTTTTAGAAGCACTGGTCATAGGATATTTTTCCGGACACACAGCCGCGAACGAAATAAAATCATCCAAACCTCTTTCACCAATCCATATCAAATACAAGCGTCCCGACGTTTCGGTCGGAACGCTCCGTATCGTAGCATCGGAGCGAAACAACAATATTTTACCGGCTTCTGAACGTCGTCGTGTTAATGTAAATCTGACTGATATTAAGAATTCGCTCCGGAGTTTAATGTGGTATAATGTAGGCCTTGAACGCAACGCAACCGGCCTCAAACAGGCACTCTCTAAAATAGATTACTGGTCTGGTTATTGTTTTGCGCGAGAATTCTCGAATCCGGCCGGCTGGGAAATCCAGAATATGTTAATAATAGCACGGTTAATTACTCTATCAGCATTAAAAAGAACCGAATCCAGAGGCGTCCATTATAGAATCGACTTTCCTGAAACATCACCCAAATGGAAAAAACATTCTGTTGTTTGAAACTAAATATGAAAATTCTGATTCTATCCCGTGATAAAAACTACTATTCAACAAAAAGATTAGTAGAAGAATCCCGCAAAAAACATCATCAGGCATCGGTAATTGACCCGCTTCAATGCAATATTGCTGTGAGTAGCCGCACCCTTCAGGGTGCGCCATATCGCAGACTAAAGTCTGCGGCTACTTCTAATTTCTCAATTTCTGCCAATAAACAGGATTTGTCCGGTTTTGATGTAGTCATACCCCGCATCGGCATTATCGGCATAGATTATGCACTGCTTGTCTTACAGCAATTGGAGTCTATGGGAATCCCCGTGCTTAATTCAACCGCATCATTAAGTTACACCAAGAACAAATTCCAAGCCCTGCAGATATTATCCAAAGCCAGTATCCCAGTGCCTGATACAATTATGACTCATGATTCCCAGGAAATTCCACGGATTATCAAGAAGTTAGGAGGATTACCGGTAATACTTAAACTCTTCCGGGGGGCACAGGGCAAGGGCGTAATTATGGGTGAAAATATT
>JAZDFP010000052.1:0-4550 GCA_043807745.1 Planctomycetota bacterium | reverse complement strand
CCCAACAATTGTGGTGATTATTATGACGGCTTATGGGACTATTGCCTCGGCAATTGAATCCATAAAAAGCGGCGCCTATGATTATCTGGAGAAACCATTCTGCCCAGAACGGGTGGAATTCCTTATAAAAAACATCGTTGCACATCAAAGCGTGGTGAAGGAAAATGTCGCTCTCAGGAAGGAATTGGCAAAGAAATACCAGTTTGAAGAATTGGTTGGTAAAAGCCCAAAGATACAACAGGTCTTTGACCTTATCCGTACTGTGGCTAAAAGTAATGCGACTGTTCTTATACAGGGTGAAACCGGCACAGGTAAAGAACTTGTCGCAAAAGCGGTTCATGCTGAAAGCATGCGGCATACAGAGCCTTTTATATCACTTAACTGCGCTGCCTTACCTGAAAGTCTATTGGAAAGCGAGCTTTTCGGACACGAAAAAGGTTCTTTTACTGGCGCCATTGCTCAAAAGAAGGGTAAATTTGAACTTGCTCACGGTGGTTCTATTTTCTTAGATGAAATCGGTGATATCAGTCCAAATATCCAAGTGCATCTTCTCCGTGTTCTTCAGGAAAAAGAATTTAGCCGTGTTGGCGGAAATGAAATCATTAAAGTGGATGTTCGTATCATCACTTCTACTAACCGCGATTTGAAAAAGAGGGTTGAAGAAGGTAATTTCAGGGAAGACCTTTACTATCGGCTTAATGTGATTCCGATTAATATACCCTCTTTAAGAGAAAGGACAGAAGATATTCCACTTTTAGCCCATTATTTCTTAAAAAAATATAATACGGAGAACAATAAAAATATCCGTGATTTCTTCCCTACGGTAATGGACTTTTTTATGAAATATAACTGGCCTGGTAATGTTCGTGAATTAGAAAATGCCATTGAGTATAGCGTTGTTTTGGTTCAGGGCAATTTGATTCAATTAGAACAACTTCCGCCAGCATTAAAGAAATTCTATTCACGCGAGATAATTCCTTCCACTGGTAATATTAGGACATTGGAAGAAGTAGAAAAACAGTATATCATCAAGATATTAGAAGAAACCAACTGGAATTATACCCACACTGCCAAAACCTTAAGTATTTCTCGTTCCACTTTGCATCACAAGATAAAAGAATATAATATATCCCGACCATGCTCTAATATTCCATCCAAAGATTCTGAATTATCCAAATAATTTTATAGTGGCCGTCCTAAAATGATACACACCGTATCATTACCGCACAGTTAGATGAATATATTTATAACATTATGATTATTAAGATGTTATATTAACTAACTGCCTCGTAAATCATATGTTTACATAAATAACTGTCTATTTTATCAACACTTCTAAAGTTAACCATTGATTCTATTTAATATTTCATAACTCAATTCTTAATTATATTCGTTTTAACTCAATATAAACAATAAGTTATGATAATTGGGTGAAATATTTTATTGGGTAATAAATATTTGGCACACTATTTGCTATTATAGTTAATTGGATACCCCAAAAACTTCTAAAAATGAAGGAGGGATGAAATATGAAGAAACCAACAGTCTTGTTAGTAGATGACGAAGCAATCGTTCGTGATAGTCTCTCTGAATGGTTAAAGAATAGCGATTTTGAAGTAGAATGTGCCAGTAATGGTGTAGAGGCAATCGAAAAGGTTCAGCATAAACGATTTGATACCGCAGTAGTTGACCTGAAGATGCCCGGGATGGATGGTTTAGAGGTCATGAAACGGGTGAAACAAAATCTTCCTGCGATTCAGATTATCATTATCACGGCTTACGGGACACCAGAAACCGCCGTGGAAGTCTTGAAAGAAGGTGCATGTAATTATCTGACTAAACCTTTTACTTTGGATATGTTGGAAAAAGCGATTGAGAAAACGTATCTAAAAAGTCAGGCAACCGAAACAATCACTCCGCCAAAACCAGAGATTGCACCGGAACCTGTTAAAGAAGAAGTAACTGAAAAGCCCAAAATTAAAGAAAAACAGTGTATCTGGTCAAAGGCAGGGGTGGTTTCTTATAGGCTCTGCACCAACAACTTCAAGTGTGATTCCTGCGAATTTGCCCAAACTTTGATGGATAAGGGCGCTCAGGTTGGTGACCGTCCGATGATGATGGATGCCATTAAAAAGATGCTTGAAAAACCGGGTCCGGAACGGGCATGCCGATATACGCTCAGCGGCCAGGTAACCTACAGATTATGCTCCAATGTGTATCGCTGTGGTCAGTGTGCCTTTAACGAGGCAATGGAAGAGCGTCTGAATGCAGAAGAGGCTAAGATGACTGCCAAGATAAAATCTATGCAGGGGCGTAAGGCGAAGAAAACTTTTACATCTCTGCTTATTTTTATAGGCGTTTGTATTTGTTCCGGAATTGTTTTAGCCACCTATTCTATAAATTCTTTGGTGTCACATGACCAAATTTCTTCACAGGACAAATTACTACAGAATCCCGTTACGTTAAATAACCTAAATCATAACTCCGTAGACCCATTTGTAATTGCGTTGAATTATTATAAGGAAAAACATCGTGATTTATCTGAATCGCTTGAGTGCTATCTCCAAGTGGTTAATATCCAGCAAGAGTATCTTGATAAGATTGACTCGCAGATAGAACTTCCAGAGCAGGAAATTAAACTTAAGATAGCCCAGGGAGACTTTCTCATGCAAGATCTGAATTTTTCAATTGACCAAAAACTCTTTGCAGAACTAAAATCACGCTTAAGAAACATTATAATGAAATCCAACCAAAAGAAAACAGAAAACTTTATTTCATTCAATGCGTTGGTACCGTTTTACCAAAAGGAAGCAATCAACCTTAAAGATAAAATTGATTATAATGCATGGTTAAAGGGAACTTGCCCGCTCTGTGGAAATATACCTTTGATGGGTAAATTAGATAAAGGAAATGGTAAACTGTTTTTGCAATGTTCCTTATGCCAGACTGTCTGGCCGTTTATGAGAGTGACTTGCGCCTTTTGTAATAATACCGATCAAAACTTCCTCGGTTATTTTTATCTTGAAAATAATAAGGCGTATAGGGTTAATGTTTGCCAACAATGCAAGAAATATCTGAAAATTGTTGACGAACGGATATTAAATAAAGAAGCCTTTCTTCAAATAGAAAACATTGTTACCGATTATCTAGACCGCGCGGCTAAGAATGAAGGCTATCAAACCACTATGTTAAAATAAGATAATCGGTAAATGTCGTTAAAAATAAAGAAAAAGTCTATCAAAAAAACACAGAGAAATATAAAGTAGATTATAATTGACTACAACGCGCCATTACGGCTGACGAAGTCTATCGTGCACCGGCTTATGAAAAGAAAAAGGAAAACTATACCACTGTAGTCACAAAGACACCAAGACACTAAAAGAAATAATGGATTGTTTTCTTTGTGTCTTAGTGCCTTCGTGGCAGATTCGTATTTATGCCCTCAGCACAATCACATTAAATCTACTATCATACAACGCCGGGGCGAGCAGGGTAACCCTGATTGAACCGAATATATTCAGGGCTATTATTTGTATCTCACCACTCCTTTGATTGGTCGGATAGAATCCCAGAATTTGTCCATCAACTAAATCAGGGTCATTAGCCGAATCTCCGTTATATTGTCCTTGCAGAACTATAACTCCCACAACCTTAAAACCTAATTTAGGTATCGTAACCGCACCATCGGCGAGTTTGCCAGTGGTAACATTGAGGTCTGCAATCTTGGCTGTTTCAACCGCATTATCGGCTATTTCATCCGTTGCAACCGGCGGAGTTAAAGGTCTTGATATCCCACCACCCGGAGCAACCCACTCAAACCTTTCCTGTGCCTGATTGTAAGATGGAACTTCACCGTTAGCAGGGCTATCAACTGCCCGGATATGTCTTGGCTCAACCGAATCGTCTATGATTTCCAGATAACCGACCGAATTGGATGCTAATTTGGCTTTGGTCACTGCGCTATCCTTTAGTTTCAGGGACGAGATTGAACCTTCGCGTATCTTGTCTTCGGTTACCTCCCTATCGCCGATTTTGGTTGTAGTTACTGCGCCATCCTGAATCTTCGGAGTTGTAACTGCATTGTCAGGCAGAGGCGTCAGGGTCACATCGCTACCCAATTTAGACAGGGTAACTGAGCCATCGGCTAAATCTTCGGTCTTGACCTGCCCTGCGTCAATATCAACGCTTTGAATCGTTTCGTCCTTAATCTTGGCTGAAGTCACGGCATTATCCGCAATCTTTTCCTCGGTCACCGCACCGGAGACAATTGCAGGTGTAGTCACCTGCCCGTCAAAATATCTTTGTCTATACATAAATCACCTTGTGAAGTTTCAAGTTAAAGGTTAAAAGTTACAAGTTAACCTAAAACCTCAAACTTAAAACCTGTAACTTTCTGTTAGTTAAGGGACTCCGGGGTGCTATAGTCACCCCTCATCCCTACCCTTTAGAGCCAGTTCGAGCATAGCAAGTTACTGGCTCTTATCCCGACTATTCCGTCGGGACATTACACCAGAACAATTCTGGCATGGAGTTTGATTTCCGGGTCGGAA
>JAZDFP010000051.1:0-24838 GCA_043807745.1 Planctomycetota bacterium | reverse complement strand
GTATATATCTGACGTGAAGGAGACGAACTTTGGATAGCCAAATCCAAGGCACGTCTAACACCCCAGCAGAAACCTACATTATTTGTTAATTTGATGTTCATTTGAATATATCCAAAAACGGCAATGGTTTTATTTCAGCCTTGGGGTTACTAAATGTGCCTTCCACCTTGATTGTATAAATACTCTTCAAGAAGAATTCTTTAAGCCATTCAACTATTGGGATTTTGGGAATAATAGATTTTAGAAATTTGGCGTCAAATTGTATGTCTAATGAACCGTCATCAAGTTTCATTTTACCAGCGCCTTTTAGAATAACATCTTTACTGCTAAAAATCAAGCGTCTTATATTCATCTCGCCGTTACTTACCGTGAACCTTATTTCTCCTTCTTTGAAGGTTGATTTCTCAGTTAGGGTAAAAAGATTATAGATGCTTAAGAATACAGGCACTTCCCATAATTGGGCGTTAATAACAGATGCTTTTCCCTGAACATTAAGTGCTTGTTTAGACATTCCCTTACCATTGAAATCTAATTCTGCTGAAAATTTGCCTGATATATCCTTATTACCCAAAGGTGTATCACGTCTGAACTCTTTAATATCAATACCTGCCAATTCTATTCTACCCTGGTATTCGTATGCTTCTATGTTTTTAGTTAATGAGGTGGTATCATTAGATGTAATAGTTTGACCCACAGGGTCACCCAGTGGGTGAGTTAATTCCGGCAATGAAACCATAAAGAATCCTGAGATAGCTCCATTATAAGAGTTGCCCTTAATATCAAAACGAACATGGTCCTTTTCCTGTAAAAAGTGAACAGAAAGATTATTGATAAGTTTATTTTCTATTCTTATCTGTGATATGTTCCCTAAACCAGCCATATAGTTAGTCGTTGTGTTATTATCCGGATTTGTCGCTAATGAATAATGTCCCTTGATAATTAACGAACCGGTAATATTGTCAAAGTTAATCCCGGTTTTAAATCCGCAATCCAATAACTTCAATTCGCCGGTATAATTTAAACCGTACTGAGATTTTTGAGGTGATGAATCTTCGTTTCCATCAGTGGTAATTTTCAGTGAGGCATCTACTTTCCCATTAAAATCTATTTGTTGAAGTAAATCCTTCAAGTTAGCAGGAAGGATAGGGTAGGATTCCTTTTTATCAAAGACAAGATTGGAAACTTTAATATCTAATGCTATTTTTGGCTGTTCTTGAATAGACGAACTAATAGAATCAAGATTAAAGTTATCAATAGTTCCCATTATTTCAAAACGTGTTTCCTTATAAACCGCAGAAAGATGACTGAGCGAAATATGTGATTTTTGGGTGACACCATAGTTAGAGTAATATTCTATTTGTCCCTGGACATTAGTAATTGGTAATGATGATGGTCCTATTTTAAGTGATATACCATTACATTGCAGCATAGATTTCACATCTATTTTGTTATTACCTGATGATTTTTGCAGAGTAGTACTAATATTTATAGTGCCTTCAGGCTGGGATTTGCTCCAAAATTTATCTATATCCGGTATAACTTTATTGGTTGCTTCTCTCAAAGTATAGTCGTTAATCTCAATATTTTTGGCATCTATCTTAACAGCGAGATTTTCAACTTGACCGTTTGCATCGATAGAAATATCTCCTCCTGCCTTAATTTCTCCCTTATTACGGAAGGCGGAAAGATGTTTGATTTTGATGGACTGGTCTAAGATTTCTATTTCTCCGCTTGCGTTAGTAATATGGTAGGGGAAGAAAGATGGGGTGAGTTCTACCGCCCGGCAATATAATTTCATATTGTAATGAATATCCTGATTTATACCGGAACGTTTAGAGATTGAAGACTCCGCATCCATTAAACCACTAGGCTTTAAATCATTCCAGATATTCCGCATCTGAGGAGGTATGGCATTATAGAGTTTATCATCTAACGACATATTAGATACCTTTAACATTATATTGAATCCATCAGATTTCTCATAACCCTCCAAATAACCATTTGCGACAACAACGGTGGAACCATTTGTTCCTTTTAAATTGTTGAGATGCACTTCCGATGGTGTAAATTCAATCTGGCCTTCAATGTTTGACAGAGTATAAGGAAATCCTTCAAAAGTCATATCGTTTTTCTGACAGTCCATTTGAATTTTCATATCAAGAGGCTGATTATTACTTAGTTTAAAGAAGATGTTTAGATTTACTTCACCCTGTGGTTGGTAACGATGCCAGATAGTGTAATATTTTTCGTTTAAGCGTTCTGCCAGATAATCCCCGATATTCGTATTTTGTGAAATGAGATTAATTTGCATATCGGTTGTTTGAGTATCTAATTCGCCTTGTATTTTCCAGCCGCCTAATTCTACGCCGTCCGAACCGCCTTTTATAACATAACGTCCGTTAACAAGAGGATAGAAATGAATATTTACATCCTTGAATTTTAGAGTAGTATCGGCTTTCAAAAAGTCATGATGAGCAAATGATACCGAAGCATTTTTTACAATGATTATCGGTGATGGGGCGTTGCCCGAAGTCTTTAACCTTAAATGCGGTATTTTATTGTCAATCAAATATATCTCAGGATTGTAAAGAATTACCTTATCGACGATAAATTGACCTTTTATTAATTTGGTCTGGTCATAGGTGATTCTGACTGTTTTTACTTTAAGGAAATCGTAGCCTTTATCGGTCAGGGGTAATCTGATATCAGAAATTTTTATACCCCGCCAGGCATTAAAACTAATTGACCCGACAGAAAATTTCTCGCCAAAAAGGTCATGTAGGATTGATTCAACATTAGATGGGGTTATTAAAGATGAAAAGATTATTCTTATATTTATCGCTACAAGAATCAGCAACAAGGCGGCAATAAAAAAGAGAACACTAATTGTACGATATTTCATTATATATGAGATAGTTGAAAATATATTTTATCGTTTCTAAGACCAGAAAGAATTAAGCAATGAACCAATAATATAACTTATAAAATCAGAAGTCAATATTTATGGTTAGCCAAAATTATTTGGAGGTAAGTGTCTGGATAGCATCCCAATTCGGAGGGGGAGGTGATGACTTTAATTTATAACACTGTTCTAAAAAATATAAAGAAGCGCCATCATTAGGTTTTATTTTAAGACAGGTATTAAAAAGGTCATTTGCTTTATCCCATTCACGGGAACGATAAGCCTCTAAGGCAACAGCATATTTGTTAATTAATTCTTTTGTTGATGAATCAACTTCTCCTTTTTTAGCAATGATTTCATAGATGTAATTGTTAACACTATCTTGACCGTAGAGAAACCGTCTAAATCACTTCTAATTTGCTAAATTCAATTAATCATCAGTGAGAAATACAGGATTTTATCAAAAGATAAACTGTATGAAATGTCTTAAAATATGTGTAAATCCACTATTAGACAACAGTACTCTTATATTCTTATAGAAGATGCATTTTAATTAGAGAAAATTACGCCACTTTCTTCAAACGGTATGATTTTAGTAAACCATCACCTAATGTTATGGTTTCTATATCTCCTTTGATAACTTTGGCGTCTTTCTGTGGCTTATCGCGTGGTCTCCGAAAATATACCTCATTCGGCATCTGCCCATCTAATGCTTCGTGTGGTCGGTATTCGTTATAATAAGTTAGGTAGTCCTTTAGTAATTTGTCCACTTTAGCCTTAGAGAAGAATAAGTATAGATTCAAAAGTTCATACTTGAGGAAAATCCTAACCACCAAGACACAAAGGCACGAAGAAAACAGTCAGTTAATTAGTTAGTGTCTTTGTGCTATCCTACGCTATTCCATAGCTACGGAGTAGCGACGGATAGCCTTCGTGGCTAATCTTATACTTTCCTATAAGATAACTGGTAATATAAAAAGCCCTGCCAGCCGCATAATCCAATAGATAAAGAAGGATAATAAAAACCTGTTTTATCATAATCATTCCTTTGCTTTTATAAAGTCAGTCTTTACCGAAAATATTTGTTTTTCCCTTGATATTATAATATATTGTATTATACTAGAAGCGAGAAGCGGTTTCATAAGTCCTGTCAACGATCGTAAAGGTTGTTGTCTACCACGTATTCGTGCGGTAGACAACGAGGTTTATCCTCGTTGACATTACCTACGATACCTTATGAAACCACTTGTAATAATTGTTAAAAGGAAAATTATGAAGGTTCGTGAAATTATTAAGATAATAGAAAAAGATGGATGGTATTTAGTTGCAACCAAAGGTAGTCATAGACAGTATAGGCATCAGGCTAAAAGTGGACGGGTAACCATTGCTGGACATCCCGGGCATGATTTAGCCGTAGGAACCCTTAACAGTATTTTGAAACAAGCACAATTGAAAAAGGAGGAATAAGTATGCATAAATTTTTAGTTATCATTGAGAAAGCAAACGGAAACTATTCGGCTTATTCGCCGGACCTGCCAGGGTGTATTGCTACTGGTAAAACTCGTGAAGAAGTAGAGCAGAATATGTATGAAGCCATTGAGATGCATCTTAAAGGAATGATGAAAGATAAACAACGTGTGCATAAGTCTCAGGCGCTTGCAGAATATGTGGTAATTAAATAACCAATGATAGACCTTCTGTACCTGTGACACACATCTGCACACGGTAATTTAATTGCCATTCGGGACACAGAGCGTGTCTAAAAACCCCCTTTTTGTCATTCTGAACGAAGTGAAGAATCTCGGTTTATGCGTATTTGAAGGCGGAGATTCTTCGGCTAACGCCTCAGAATGACAGTTTTTGGACATGCTCTGTGTTTGTTAATACTTCTATTCCACAAGGCGGAGCGTGGGGAATAGGATGACATCCCGGATAGAAGGGTTGTTGGTGAGAATCATTACCAGCCGGTCAATACCGATGCCCAGACCTCCAGCCGGTGGCATTCCGTGTAAGAGGGCATTTATGTAATCCTCGTCAATAGAGACCATTCCTTCTGCCTTGCTTTTTAGTTGTGCCTCAAATCGTTCCTTTTGGTCTAAGGGGTTGTTCAATTCGCTGAAGGCATTGGCAATCTCCATCCGGGCAATGAATAGTTCAAATCGTTCGGCTAATTCAGGATTACCTCTATTTACCTTGGTTAACGGGCAGATGGCAAGCGGATAATCAGTAACAAATATCGGTCCGGTAAGATTCGGTTCCACATACTTCTCAAATAAATCTCCGGCGATAGATTCATAAGGTCTTTTGTCCGTGAGAATATCTGATGATTTGGCTTTGGTGATTACTTCTTTTTGGTTATGCCAGTCTGTCTGGCAGAACTGTTTGAATAATTCCATATATGGTTTTCTCTGCCAGGGTGGATTCAGGTCTAATTGTTCTTTCCCATAGTCTATTTTTAATGAGGGGTGTATTTTTTTGGCAGCGGTGGTAATAATACCTTCGGTTAAATCCATCATATCATTATAATCGGCATACGCCTGATATGCTTCTATCATAGTAAATTCAGGGTTATGATGGACCGAGATGCCTTCATTACGGAAGTTGCGGTTGATTTCATAGACGCGTTCCAATCCGCCGACCAGAAGTCTTTTGAGATATAATTCAGGGGCAATACGGAGATATAAATCCATATCAAGTGTGTTATGATGCGTGATAAAAGGTTTAGCCGTGGCGCCGCCCGGAATAGGGTGCATCATCGGCGTTTCTACTTCTATAAATCCATTCCCATCAAGATATTGGCGGATTGATTGGATGATGGAACTGCGCATAATAAATGTTTTCTGGACATCAGAATTAGAGAGCAGGTCTAAATACCGCTGGCGATATCGCAGGTTTACGTCCTGTAGCCCGTGCCATTTTTCAGGCAGGGGCAGGAGAGATTTGGTTAATAAGGTGATTTCTTCAACGATGATGGTAATTTCGCCGGTCTTGGTTTTGAATAAGGGACCTTTTACGCCGATAATATCGCCGATATCCAGTAATTCAAATATCTGGTATTGCAATTCGCTGATTTTATCTTTTTTGATATAGAGTTGGATTTTATCGTTCTGGTCTCGGATATCCATAAAGGCGGCTTTACCATGCCCGCGGATAGAAACAAGCCTGCCGGCAGTCGTGGCTGTTTGTGCTTCAGTGGTATCATCAAGGAAGTTGTTCAGGATTGTCTTAATCGGGGTAATTGGTTTGAAACCGTAAGTAAACGGGTTGATGCCGAGTGCCTTTAGTTTTGCAAGTTTGTCAAGACGGGCTTCGTAATGTTTATTCATTTTTTACTGAGTTCCTGATTAATAATTTGGGCGAATTTTGTCATCTCATCCTTTTGATAAGGTTGTGTGTACCAATTGAAATGAATCTGGTCGCCCGGCCGGCGCGGAACAATGTGTAGATGTAAATGAGGGATTAATTGTCCGGCACAGCGTTGATTATTCTGGACGATATTAAAACCTTCGCAACCGGTTGCTTTAAGGATAGCAGAAACCAAGCGGGGCAGGTTGACGAAAAGTAAGGGTATTTTTTCAGCAGGGACATCAAGTAAAGTATCATAGTGTTCCTTGCTTATAAAAAGGGTATGCGCTTTGGTAATGGGATTGATATCAAATATGGCGATATTATGCTCGTCTTCAAATATCTTGGTAGATGGTATTTCACCTTTAACTATCTTGCAAAAAATACAATCTGTCATTATTCAACTCGGACTCCATAATCTGACGCCATAGGAAATTTTATATGATATCCACTATGGACTAAGTGGAGTGGCTACTTTTTTGTATCTGAAGTGGTACTTGCAGGTTCTTTAGTTTTAGTTGTAGTCTTAGTCTTTTCTTCAGTTTTAATCTTGGTTTTGTCTTCAGTTTTCTCTTTGTCTTTACCTTTGACTTTCTTATGTGGTTTTTCAGGTTCTTTTTTTACCACCAATTCCCAGATTACCCGCCTGCCATTATCGCCGAGTCTATTCCATGCAAAACGGCCCGGTTTTTTCACCTTTTCCCATCGGGAACCGCCTAATTTGATGATTCGTGTATAACCGCCGGGCCTATCCTGGAACCGTGGCGCTATTTCTTTAAAAAGTTTAGTGGTCATATCCTTATCTTGTAATCTTGAGAGCACTAATCTGATATGATGAAGAGATGTTTTTTTTGCCATAGTAATAAGTTTTTCAGCCATACTTCTGAATTCTTTTGCTTTCTGTTCGGTTGTTATAATACGTTCGTGTTTAAACAGGCTGGCAACAAGATTTCTTCCCAATAACTTATACTGCGTGGCGGGACGCCCTAATTTACGCCATTTTCTACCGTGTCTCATTAGAAGATTCTCCCTTCGTGCTTTTTAACCTGCCCCCGCCGTGGCGGGGTCAGGCGGGTCTGAACTATTCGTTCTCTGACAAAATAGTTGAGATATCCATTCCTAATGTTAAGCCCATTCCTTCAGATAGTTTTTTCTTAATTTCTTTCAGTGAAGTCTTGCCGAAATTGGGTATCTTAAGTAAATCCATTTCAGAGCAGATGACTAAATCTTTAATAGTCTGGACTTTTTGCTTGCTAAGACAACGGGTAGCGCGGGTAGAAAGGTCCAGTTCTGATAAAGATAAGGAAAGTTTATGCTTAAGCGTTGCAAGATATTCTTCCTTTTTAACTGCTTCTTTTTCCTTGCGGTTATCCACCTGCATTTCCTTACCCAATTCATAATAATAAATGAATGGATTAAGATGTTTACGATATATTTTAGATGCTTCTACCAAAGCCATTTCCGGAGTAACAGCGCCGTTGGTCCATATTTCTATGAGTAATCGTTCATAATCGGTCCGTTTACCTACCCGTGTATTTTCTACCCGATAACTGACACGTGTAACAGGTGAAAATATGGAATCCATCAATATAACACCTATTTCATGGTTTTCTTCAGAAGCAAGATGGTTTTCACTGGAGACATAGCCACGACCTTTTTGCACGGTTACTTCAGCGATAAAATTCCGTTCATCGACTAAAGTAGCAATATGTAATTCCGGGTTGATGATTTCTATGGTTGGGTCCGGCTTAAAATCAGCAGCGGTTATAGGTCCTTTGCGTTCTACCTCCATGTATAATTTTTTAGGTTCATTTCCGCTGGACTTGATACGAACAACAAGTTTTTTCAGATTCAAGATTATTTCAACGACATCTTCTAAAACGTCATCCATTGCAGAGAATTCATGGTCAACTCCCTTAATTTTAACTGAAATAGGTGCAGAACCTTCGATAGAGCTGAGAAGGACTCGCCTTAAACCGTTTCCAATGGTATTAGTAAATCCTCGTTCAAATGGTTCAGCTATAAATAGCCCATATGAACCACTGCAAGTTTTCTCGTCTTGAATAACTTGCGCGGGCATTTCAAATTCTCGCCATTTTGCCCTCATAAAATACCTCCTACATTTTTATCGTGAAGCAAATTCTACAATTAACTGTTCATTAATTGGAACAGCAATATCAATTCGTTTAGGTAATTGAATAACTTCTATTTGTTGAATACCTTCTTTTATTTTTAACCAGCTGGGTATCTGTTCCTTTTTAGCAATATCTCGCCAACTTGTTATTAATTTCTGACTGGATTCGTGTTTGTTGGGTGTAATTATATTTCCGGCTTTAACATTAAAAGAGGGGATATCAACTCTTTTGTTATCAACTACAATATGTCCATGCGTTATGAATTGTCTTCCCTGTACTCTGGATGTTGCCCAGCCGGCATGATAAAGAATGTTATCCAATCGTGTTTCTAATAATACTAATAAATTTTCTCCGGTATTACCTGTTTGCTGTTGTGCTTTTTGGAAATAGTTTTTGAATTGTCGTTCCCCTATGCCGTATATCCTTTTAATCTTTTGTTTTTCCCTGAGATGCAAGCCATAATCTGTAAGGCGTGCTCTTCTCTTTTTGACACCGTGTTGACCGGGAGGCTGGGGACGACGCTCAACGGCACAGTGGACTGTTTCGCATCTTTTGCCACGCAGGAACAATTTCACTTTTTCCCGTCGGCAGATTCTACATTTTGCTTGCTTTAATTTCGCCATTAAATTCATTTCTCCTTTTCAAGATTAAACACGACGTTTTTTACGAGGGCGGCAACCATTATGCGGCAGTGGTGTTACATCTTCAATAGTTGTCACATGTAAACCTGCAGCTTGAAGGGCTCGAATAGCTGATTCACGACCAGAACCAGGACCTTTAACGAGGACTTCCACTTCTTTAATGCCAAATTTACGAGCCTTATCAACTAAACTTTCAGCTGCTTTCTGCGCTGCAAATGGCGTGCTTTTACGAGAGCCTTTAAATCCTATCGTTCCTCCTGAAGCACAGCAGAGTACACAACCTTTCTCGTCAGTAATAGAAATAATCGTATTATTAAAGGTGGCTTTTATATGGGCAATAGCCTTGGTGACAATCCTTTTTATTTTTTTCTTGGCCGGTTTAGATGTTGTTGATACCGGTTTTTCTTTAGTGGTTTTGTCAGAAGGCATTGCTTCTATCACCTTGGCTTTTTGAGTTCCCATATTTTTAACTTCCTTTTTATTTTAAGATATTAAGTAATTTTTATGTTTTTTCTGCTGCTATTTTTCTGCCGGCAACCGTTTTACGGGGACCTTTACGGGTTCTTGCATTCGACCTTGTTCGTTGTCCCCTTACAGGTAATCCTCTACGATGTCTTAAGCCTCTATAGGAACTTATGCTTTTTAATCTTTGAATATTCTGAGTAATCTGCCGTCGTAATGCCCCCTCAACGGTATAGTGCTTATCTATAACGTTATTAAGTTTACTGATTTGTTCTTCAGTTAGATTTTTTATCCTGATATTTCCATCAATACTGGTTTCTTCTAATATTTTGCGGGAACAAGTTAAGCCAATACCATAAATATACATTAGACCGACTTCAACTCTTTTATTTGCAGGTAATTCAACTCCAGCAATACGTGCCATAAATTAGAATCCCCTTTCAAATCTGTCTCAGCAGATAAGTATTCGATTATTTTCCTTGACGTTGTTTATGTCGTGGATTAGAACAAATAACTCGAACCACTTTTTTTCTTATAATTATCTGACAATTCTCGCAAATTCGCTTAACGGAAGCACGGACTTTCATATCTTATCCTCTATAAACAATTCTTCCTTTAGAAAGGTCATAAGGCGAAATTTCTACAGTTACTTTATCCCCCGATAGAATTTTAATAAAGTGCATTCTGAGTTTACCGGCAACATGTGCTAAAATTACATGTTTATTTTTCAGTTCAACTTTAAACATAGCATTAGGTAATGCTTCCAATACTACTCCTTCTGTTCTAATAGGTTCTTCTTTTGGCATATTTTAGTTATTGTTATCATATATCTTAGTTAAGACTTTCCGACCATTTTTTTCTACTAAAACAGTATGTTCAAAATGAGCAGAGAATTTATGGTCTCGTGTAACTACGGTCCAACCATTAGGGAGTGTTTCAACTTCATAAGTTCCTTCGTTTACCATTGGTTCGATAGCTAAAACCATTCCCTCCTTGAGAATAATATTATCTTCTTCTCCTCTTTTAGAGTTAACATAATTAGGTATTTGAGGGTCTTCATGTATTGAAGAGCCAATACCATGACCAACTAAATCTCTCACCACAGAGAAATTATTTAATTCAACAAAGTTTTGGATAGTCGCTGATATCTCTGATAGTTTTATACCAGCAGTAACTTTATTTATGGCTAAATCAAGAGATTCCTTGGTTACATCAATCAGCCGTTGTGCTTGATGTGTAATTTTAGCCACGGGTAAAGTAATAGCTGCGTCAGCATAATAGTTTTTATAGCAAACTCCAATATCAACGCTAACAATATCGCCTTCTTTTAAAAGGCGTTTACCGGGAATACCATGAACTACTTCTTCATTAATTGAGACACATATATTAGATGGGTAACCACGGTATCCCTTAAAAGCTGGCGTTCCTCCTTTTTCTTTAATATATTTAGCTACTAATTCATCAAGTGATTTTGTTGTTATATTAGGTTTTACAAAAGTAGCTACTAACTTTAAAGCTTCTCCTAAAATCTGTCCGGCCCTATGTATTAATTCGATTTCGCGAGGAGATTTATACTTAATCATTAGCCTATCTTAAAATTCTCCTTGATACTATGCTCAATAATATCCATTGGACGATTACCATCGATACTTATTAATCTATCCTGATAGTAATCTTTTAAACTGCTTGTTTGGTCTAAATAAATCTGAAAACGTTTGGTAATAGTTTCGGGTTGATCGTCACTGCGTTGATAAATCTCACCACCGCAATTATCGCATTTGTTAGCGACTTTTGGTGGAGCATATTTTAAATGGAATGTAGCACGGCAATTCCGACAAACTCTTCTATGAGAATTACGATCGAGGACCACATCATGAGAAACGTCAAGATAAATCACTTTATTTACTTCCTTATTGATTTCCATCATTGCTTTATCTAATGCTTTTGCTTGAATACTATTACGCGGGAATCCATCGAGAATAAATCCATTGATACAATCTTTTTGTGTTACACGTTGTTTAATCATACTAATGACATCATTGTCAGGTACTAAACCGCCTTGGTCCATAAATGATTTAGCTTTAAGACCAAGAACTGATGATTGATTAACAGCTTCACGGAGCATATCACCTGTAGAAATAAGTGGTATTTGAAGTTGTTTTGCTAATCGTGTAGCTTGTGTTCCTTTACCAGAACCGGGTGGTCCTAAAAAAACAATAATCATTTACCGCCTACCTCTTATTCTTCCTTTTTTTAAGAATCCATCATATTCCCTAATGAGTAATTGAGATTCTATTTTTTGTGTTAAGTCCAAACCAACACCAACCACAATTAAAATACCAGTTCCTCCTAAAAATGATGTAACGTATTTATCTACTCCCAAGGCATATGATGCCATGTTAGGTAGAAGAGCGACTAGTGTTAAGAATGTAGCTCCTACTAATGCAATTCTATTCATAATTCTCTCTAAATAGTTAGCTGTATCAAAGCCCGGCCTTATACCAGGCACAAAACTACCCCATTCCTTGAGATTATCCGCCATTTCAACTGGTCTAAAGTATAAAGCTGTCCAGAAATAAGTAAAGAAATATATAAGACCAATATAGAAAAAAACATACCAAAAACCACTTTCACCACGACTGAACATCTGTATAAGGAAATCCGATTTAAAAACTCTTCCCAACATATCAGGGAATGCCATTAGTGTAGCAGCAAAAATAACCGGCATTACACCTGCTTGATTTATTCTAAGCGGCAGGAAATGCCTCTGTCCGAATTGCCCGCCCCGGACGTGCCGCGAATACTGAACCGGGATGCGTCTTTGTGCTTGAGTCATATACACAATAGCCACAATTACCGCAATGTATACTATCAAAATCATGATTGGTCTATCAGAACTAATAGAACCCGATTTAACTCCTTGAATCATTTCACCTATAGCCTGAGGCATTCGAGCGATAATTCCCGTCATAATAATAATGGAAGCTCCATTACCTATTCCAAATTCTGTAATTTGTTCACCTAACCACATTACAAATAGTGCTCCGGCAGTCAGTGACAGCATTGCTGTGAGTCCAAATGACCAAAACCCAGGATTTGCAACTAAAAGTTGTCCATTAATACTAGAACTGGGCGATTGCAATAACAAAACAGTCCAGAAAGACCAGAAAATACAAATTGGTAATGTTGCTAATCTTGTATATTGGCTTATTTTACGGTATCCAGAAGGTCCTTCTTTACTGAGGGCTTCTAATTTGGGAACAACTTTTACCAGTAGTGAAAATATAATAGATGCCGTTATATAAGGCATTATTCCCAGCGAGAAAATAGAAAGGTTTGCGATTGAACCACCGGAAAACAAACTGATAAAGCCATAAAGACGACCGGCATCTTGAGCTAGTTGTTTCATAAAATCTGCCAGAACTTTTTTATCAATACCTGGCACAGTGATAATATAACCCAATCTAAAGACTACTAACATTCCGAAAGTAAAAAGGATGCGTTTTCTTAACTCCGGAACCATGAAAATATTGGTAATAATTTCTTTTATTCTTCGCATGTAACTATTTTGCAATTTTTATCCTGCATTTTCTTTATCGCTGATTGACTAAAATAATGAGCTTCGACAGTAAGGTTCTCTTTTTGTAAATCACCTTTTGCCAATATTTTTATTTTATCAATATTTCCTTTAAGTAATCCTTTTTCTTTAAGGTTTAATAAATTTATGGTTTCTCCGTTTTCAAAACGGTTCAGGTCTCTCAGATTAACAATGGCTATTTTGTCCTGGAATCTGACATTTGTAAAACCTCTTTTAGGTGTCTTTCTAATAAGAGGCATTTGGCCACCTTCAAAATAACCTTTACGATGATAGCCGGATCTGGCTTTTTGTCCTTTGTGGCCACGACCGGAGGTGCCACCGTGTCCTGAACCGTCACCACGCCCGACTCTTTTTACTTTTTTATGATATCTTCTTACTGCATGACTTAACTTGGTAAAATTCATATTTTAACCTTTTAGTAATGATTTTCTTTCCTGATAAGATTTAATATTTCCAAGTGTATTTAAAGTGGCTTTGACAACATTAGTGGGGTTAGTGCTTCCCATAACCTTCGCCAGAACATCTTTAATTCCGATGAGTTCTAAAATGGCTCTGACTGCGGAACCAGCAATGATTCCTGTGCCAGGACACGCCGGTCTGATAATAACTCTCGTAGCCCCGTATTTACCCCAGGTCCGATGAGGTAGAGTTGTGTTTTTAATTGGTACTTGTACTAAGTTTTTTTTAGCGTCTTTGACGGCTTTTTCCACAGCAAATGGCACTTCCTTAGCCTTTCCTTTACCGTAGCCAACTTTACCGTTATGATCACCCACCGCAACCAAAGCCGAAAAGCTGAATCGCTTACCCCCTTTTACCACTTTGCAAACTCGGCTTATTTTAATTACTATTTCTTCTAATTCACCTTCGGGTTTGGTTAAAGGATTGTTTGCTGATTGAAATCTATTGCTTTTTTGTGGGATAAATTCGGCACTTATTTGTTTGCTATCTTTTTTTATATCTACTGTATTTGCTTGTTGCTTATTATTATTTTCCAAATTCATATCCTCCAACGTATATTATTAAAACTTTAATCCTGATTCTCTAGCTGATTCAGCTAATGCTTTAATACGGCCGTGATAAGGGAAGCAACTTCTATCAAAAGCTACTTTTTGAATACTTTTCTTCAATGCCAGTTCAGATAGTTTTTTACCAACTTCTTTTGCCGCGGCAATATTTCCGCCACCCTTAATATTTTTTTTTAATTTCTGGTGATAAAGTTGAAACAGAACATAAGGTATATCCTTGTATATCATCTATTACTTGAGCATAAATATGTTTAAGGCTACGATAAATACTCAAACGGGGTCGTTCAGTTGTTCCTTTTAATAATTTTCTTATTCTCCAATGTCTTTTTTGACGCTTGAATAATTTCTTTTGTTGATTACTCATATAAGTTAATTTTAAGTTGTTCCTGATACGAATGTTTTTCCTGCTTTACGACGGATAACTTCATCTGAATATTTAATTCCCTTGAGGTTATATGGTTCAGCAGTTTTTATTCCTCTAATCTTGGCTGCAAAATTACCAACCAATTCTTTATTTATCCCTTGTATTATGAGAAGGTTTGGGTTGGGAATACTAACGGTTAACCCATTTGGCACAGAGACTTTAATCGGATGTGAAAAACCCAAACTAATAGTTAAATTTTTATCTTGTATTTGTGCCTTATAACCGACCCCATTAATCTCCAATTTTTTCTCATAACCTTTTAAAACACCTATTAATATATTATTAATAAGGCTTCTTATTGTACCATGCATAATCCTATCTTGAGTAGAATTATACGCGGTTTCCACGCATAATTGTTTTTTTGTTGAGTCGACGGTTATTTTTATATTTGAAGGTATCTTCTGCTCGAAAACGCCTTTAGAACCTTCGGCTTTCATTTTATCGCCTGTAATACTTACTTTAACACTTTCAGGAATAGGAATAGGTCTTCTGCCGATACGAGACATAAATTATAACCTTTTCTTAAATAATAAACCTATTTATATATTTTATTTTGTTTGGAATGTCAAATATTCTAATAAAAATTATATAATATTTTTTGTGCCATCATAAAAAGATAAATGATAGTATTGATGATTAGATGCGTACTATAATTATGCGAAGATATATCTTATAGTTTAACGCTAATGATATTTTAGTTGGAAATATTATGATAAAGCATTGAGAAGTATTTCGCATTATTTAGCAGATGATTTTATTCTATAACCATTAGAATAGTATCAACATCTATTTGCTGCCCTTCTTTTATTTTTATTTCTTTAATAAGTCCGTTTGTTGGGGCGGGGAGGTCCATTTCCATTTTCATCGCTTCAAATACCAGAAGTGATTGGTTTTCCTTGACAGTATCACCGATAGCGACATTTATTTTTACGATTTTACCATTTATAGGTGCTGTTACATTGGGCATGCTTCCCATCCTTTTTACGTTATTGAATGCCAAATAAGTCAAATAAGTTAATCTTTGGTATCAGATATTTAAATAATTTTATTATACACTTCAATAATTCTTTCTACCATATAATTAGCATTAAAATTTGGAATGATTAAGTTTTTCCCTGCTTCTCCCATTTGTTTAGCCAGCTGAGGTTTTTTTAGGATATAAATTATAGCATTGGCTAATTGTTCCAAAGATGATTGATTGTGTTTTTTATTGAAGTTGGGTGGTGGTATCAAAAAACCGGTTTTGGAGTTTATGACTAATTCTCTGGCTCCGTCAACATCAAACGAAATTACAGGTTTCCCTAAGGCAAAGGATTGAGGTATGGTTCGTGCTAACCCTTCACGTAACGAAGGATGAACCAAGACATCTACGGCTTGAATCATTAAGGGAATTTGCTCAGGGTTAATCAACCCAGTAAAAACAAACCATTTCTCAATACCTCGTCCTTTGACTTCTCTTTTAATTTTATCATTTAAAGACCCATCTCCAACGAATAAGAATTTTACATCAGGAACCTCTCGAATTATTTGAGTTGCTATTTGAAGTATATAGTTATGTCCTTTTAAGGGAGCCAGTCTGGCAATCGTTCCAACCACCTTATTCTTTTCTAACCCCAAAATCCGTTTGGCTTCTGCCGGCGATTCTTTAGGTGAAAATTTATCCATCTCTAAGGCACTGTAGATAGTGGTGTACATTTGATGATTGCCAATCTTGACGCGCAGGGATTGTTCAGTCATAGCATTAGCCACGCTAATAAAATGCGTAGTGACTAATGAGGCAATTTTTTCAATAGCAATATATAAAAAATTAACTATTTTATTCTGATAGGGGTAAAATGAGAGTCCGTGTAGAGTATGGATAATAGTTTTTACGCCAGCCAGATACGCCGCAAAACGACCGAGTATACCGGCTTTTGCACTATGGGTATGAACAATGTCTGGTTTCAAACGCACGAGCAGAATATATAATTTTACAAATGAGATTATATCTAAGATAAGATGGATATTCCGTCGCATTTCTGGAACAATAATTAGTTCAACACCGCTTTGATTTACACGTTTAATTAGTTCTCCTTCTGGTCCTAAAGCAGGACCAGAAACAAGTATTACTTGATATTTATGGCGTTTTTGTAAACCTTCAACCGTAAGGATAGTATTCTCCTGTGCTCCTCCTAAAATCAAGCGAGTAATTATATGAACTACTTTTCCGCCGGAGGCGGATCTGCCTATGGCACAGGGATGTCCCGAAGGGCTCGCTTCCGAGATTTTATGATTTTGTTGGCAAAACATCATTATTTATATTTCGTAGTAAAATAACTTGCCACAAAGGCACGAAGACACTAAGAATTGTAGGGTGCGTTCCCCGAACGCACCTAATACGGCACGGTCAGGGACCGTGCCCTACGGTATTCTTAGTGTCTTAGTGGCTAAATTTGGAGGTTTATATCCCGATACTGTTATTTCTAAGGGGGTTAACCGTTATATATTAGATTCATTGTTTCGGCGCGGGTAGCTGGATTATTTCTAAAAACGCCACGCACTACTGAAGTGGTCATCTTTGAACCAGGTTTCTTTATTCCTCGCATTGTCATACAGAGGTGTTCCGCCTCAATTATTACCATTACTCCTTTTGGCTTCAGTGATTTCATAATAGTTTCAGCAATAGAAACCGTTAATCTTTCTTGTACTTGAGGCATCTTGGAAAAGATATCAACCACCCGAGATAGTTTGCTGATTCCACTAATACGACCATTTTGGGGCAGATAAGCAACATGTGCTTTACCAATAAATGGTAACAAATGATGTTCACAAATAGAATAGAATGGGATATCTTTTATCAGAATTATCTCATCGTGTTCTTCTGAAATCAGAGGTTTTATTATTTCGGTTGGTGAAATTGATTTATCTAATCCTGCATAGATTTCCTCACACATTCTGGCAATTCGGTTAGGTGTCTCCTTAAGACCGCTTCTATTTGGGTTTTCTCCAATCCCCTCCAGAAATAATCTAATGGCTTTAACAATCTTTTTTTTTATCTATCATAATTTCTTACTGGCTGTTAATCCGTCAGGATGTTACAGCCAGTTAGACCCGCCGAAGGCGGGTGTAAGAGGCAGTAACGACCCCGCTGAAGCGGGGTCTAACTGCCTCTAACATAATTTATAATCTCTAAGTATGGTTATTAGTTTTTTAGTGTTTTCTTTACCCATCGCACAAAGAGGCAATCTCATTTCACCATTGGATTTACCGAGTATTTTCATTGCGGTCTTAACCGGTATTGGATTTGATTCTATGAACAGTGTTTTTATTAATGGTAAAAGTTTGAAGTGATATTCTCTGGCTATCTCTAATTGACCATTATTAAATGCATCTATCATTTTGACCACATCTTTCGGAGCAATGTTTGACACGACTGAAATAACGCCTTTACCGCCCAGACAAAGCATTGGAAATGTCAAGGCATCCTCTCCTGAAAGAACTGTTATTGAGGATAGTTTTTTCAGACGGGAAACATAGTCCAAATCACCGCTGGCATCTTTGATAGCAACAATATTTTTTATTGTAGCAAGTCGTGCCACTGTTTCAGGGGTAATAGAAACGCCGGTGCGTCCGGGGACATTATAGACGATTATCGGGAATTTGACTTTGTTACTTACTGCACGATAATGTAGATATAATCCTTCCTGAGTTGGTTTGTTATAATAGGGAGTAACTACCAATGCCGAATCCATCCCGGTTGATTCAGCCATCCGGGTCAATTTTATGGTCTTAGCCGTATCATTAGTTCCAGTCCCTGCAATGAGAATAATACGTTTACGGCAGTGTTTGATACTGATTCTAAATATCTTCTCTTTCTCAGTATCGGTTAATGTAGCTCCCTCGCCGGTTGTTCCGCATAAGACAAGACCGCTCACGTCGTTCTCTATCTGGAAATCAATCAACTCCAGAAGTTTCTTATAATCTACTTGTCCCTTTTTAAATGGCGTTACTAAAGCCGTAATACAACCTGAAAACATAGATTTACTTCCTTAAGATAATTTCTTTCATTTCTTTAACCGCGCGGTCTATGCCGATCATAACAGAGCGGGCAATAATACTATGGCCAATATTAAGTTCCTCTATTTCCATAATTTTGGTAATGGGCAGGACATTGATATAATCAAGACCGTGGCCGGCAGCAACTGCCAGACGCGTATTCCGTGCGGTTACGGCTGCTTCAGCAAGTTTATGCAAGGCAATTCTTCGTGATTCTGTATCAGATGCATTAGCGTATTTACCGGTATGCAGTTCAACTATCTGAGCACCTATTAATTTTGCAATCTGGAGTTGTTCACGGTCAGGGTCAATGAAAAGTGAAACATTGATATTATTCTTCTTGAATAATTTGATGGCATCTTCGGTTCTTTTACGCTCTTTAGTTAAATCCAATCCGCCTTCGGTAGTAAGTTCTTCTCTACGTTCCGGAACCAAAGTAACCTGATGCGGTTTGATTGTAAGGGCAATCTTGATTATTTCCTCCGACAAACCCATCTCCAGATTAAGTTTAGTGGTGACTATTTCTTTGAGGATTCTCAGGTCTCTGTCCTGGATATGTCTGCGGTCTTCACGTAGATGGATGACAATACTATCAGCGCCACCGAGTTCTGCCAGAACCGCAGCCCTAACCGGGTCCGGCTCAAATGTCCGACGGACTTGGCGGATTGTTGCAACATGGTCTATATTCACACCTAATTTCATAACGATTTCTTCTAATATAATCTTTCATAGTCGTCAAGTAAATCAGGAAGAAAAAGAAGTTGCATGATTTATTTGACGCGACAGCTCTATTATCATAATATATAATTTATAGTGAAGGAGGTAAACAGTATGTACCAGAATGAAATCGGTAAGTCGGCAGGGGAAATCTGGAGATATATAGATAAGAATGGTTCTACATCTATGGAAAAGATACAGAAAGACCTTAAGAATTTATCCAGAGATTTATTTAATCAGGCATTGGGTTGGTTATCTCGGGAAAATAAGATAGATATTAATACCGCTGTTAAACCGATAACAATATCTAAAAAGAATTAAGGCGTGATTTTATTTCCCCTGCCCCGTTAGAAATGATAGTATATGATATGATTAAAACAGGCAGATTTTTTAATAACTATTGACTGGGAACATTTCTAACGGGGTGAACAGGAAAATATTTACCGGGACAGTTCGTTCGGTTCTTATCCACTTCTCTGTGCACCAAAATCTTATCCGGAGGGATGCGGTATTGTTTTTGTAGATTACTTATTAGATTGGTAAGTGATTCTATTTGTTTTGAGGTTGGCTTTGATTCATCAAAATTACCCACAAGGCAGATACCAATAGATTGCTGATTCATTTTGGCATCCCAGCAGTGTTCGCCCGGGATTTGTTTTTTCCATCTGTTGCCAATCTCAATAGCACCGTCTTTAGATTTTATTCCGTTACCAATTACAAAATGATAAGCCAACCCCTCTTTCATACCTTTTTCCTTACGATGATAATTGTCAAAAATACGGGCATTTCCTTGTTTAGTGGCACTATGGTGAAGCACAATATATTTCCATACGGTATTAGACGGATAATCTTTGTTTATAGACGAGTTTTCCTGTTTTAATAATGCATTATTTGATGTGGTAACCGCCGCCTTTGGCGGAAGTGTTTCGTCTTGCGAAACTCTATCTTCTGCCCAGTTAATTGATTTGGTAATTGTTGGGTCAGTAGAGAATATATATACGGCTATTACAAATGCGATAAAAGTAGCGACTGTTAACAAGAAATCTAATGCCTTCATACTTTAAGTTATCGGCAGGGGATTTAATACTCTTTAGTTATTATTTATAAAATCAAGAAAACTTCGTAACTTCTGCCACGAAGGCATTCACCCCGTTAGAGGCGATGGGGAGAATAAACAGAATCCTAACCGATACTCTTATAACGCCTCTAACGGGGCAGGGACACCAAGAAGAAATTAACAAGTTGTTTTCTTCGTGCCTTAGTGTCTTTGTGGCTAAATTTTATACTTTCCTATACCTAAATTTAATTATTATAAAATAATGGCGATAATTTATAAGATATGTTATAGTGTGGCAGTCCCAGTGGGATACTGCCAACTATAGTCGGCTGTAACGACTAAAGTCTAACAGCCGTACTATAAAAATCATTTATATGAAAAAATTGTTTACTATTCGTGATTGGCCCTCTTCAGCCCGACCGCGTGAACGTTTACAGAAATATGGTTCCGATGTTCTTTCAGATATAGAACTTCTTGCCGTAATTATGGGCAGAGGCACAAAAAACCAACCGGTATTAGCCATTGCTGAGCAACTCCTCAAGGAATTTGGTAGTCTCAGAGCCATTAGCAATGCTTCGGTAGAAGAACTATGTAAGATTGATGGTATAGGTTTAGCCAAAGCCACCCAGATAAAAGCGGCTTTGGAAGCCGGTCGACGTATAGAAGAAAAAGACCAATATAATTCCAAGAAAGACCCACCGATTATTAAGACACCCGCTGATGTAGAAAAACTCCTCAAAGGTAAACTCCGTGATAAGAAAAAGGAATATTTTACTATTATTATGCTTGATACCCGCAATCGTCTTATAAGAGATGCTGATATTTCTATTGGGACTCTTGATGCCAGTTTGGTTCATCCCCGTGAGGTTTTTAAGGAGGCAATTTCTGCCAGTGCGGCTTCCGTAATCCTTGTTCATAACCATCCTTCCGGTGACCCTGCCCCTTCTGATGACGATATCAAAATAACCAAACGGCTTATGGAAGTCGGCAAACTTGTTGATATTAAAGTCCTTGACCATATTATTATCGGTCGTGAAAAATGTCTTAGTATGAAGGAAGAAAAACTAATATAAACCACAGATTACACAGATTAACACAGATTAATATGGAATTACATAAACTTTCGGCATTAGAGATTAAAGAACTGGTTACTAATAAGAAAGTAAAAGCCACCCAAGTCGTAGATGCTCTATTTAAGCATATTGAATCACTTGAACCACAAATAAAGGCATATCTGACGCTGACCAAAGATGTTGCGTTAATACAAGCAAGAGCCATAGACGAAAAAATAGCAAAGTCTCAAAAACTTGGATTACTTGCCGGTATCCCAATTGCTATTAAAGATAACATCTGCACGGATGGAACAAAGACCACCTGCGGTTCGCGGTTACTTTCCAATTTCATACCGCCTTACGATGCTTATGTGATAAAACGGATTAAAGAGGAAGATGGTATCATTATCGGTAAGACTAATCTGGACGAATTTGGTATGGGTTCATCATGTGAGAATTCTGCATTCGGGCCGACCCATAATCCTCACGATTTATCCCGTGTACCGGGAGGCTCATCCGGCGGTTCTGCTGCAGCCATTGCTGCTAATATGGCGTTTTTAGCATTAGGTTCTGATACCGGCGGCTCCATTCGTCAACCGGCTTCTTTCTGCGGAATTGTCGGACTTAAACCGACCTACGGATTAGTTTCACGTTACGGACTTGTTGCCTTTGCTTCTTCTTTAGACCAAATCGGACCAATGGCTAAAAATGTTTCGGATTCAGCACTTCTATTACAGGTTATTGCCGGTTATGACCAGCAGGATTCCACTTCTATTAACATAACCATTCCAAACTACCTTTCTCATATTGAAAAAGATATTAAGGGGCTAAAAATCGGTGTTCCAAAGGAATATTTTTCCGAGGGAGTAGAATCTGAAATTAAAGAAAGTATTTCTCAGGCAATAAAACTATATGAAAAGATGGGATTAAAAGCAATAGAGGTATCGCTCCCGCATTCTCAGTATGGTATTGCGACATATTATTTAGTTGCGCCATCAGAGGCGTCTTCCAATCTGGCACGTTATGACGGCACTCATTTTACCTATCAGGCAAAGGATTATCAGGGATTGAGGGATATGATAAGCAAGAGCCGCAGTGAAGGGTTTGGGAAAGAGGTAAAAAGACGTATCTTATTAGGCACATTTGCACTTTCCAGCGGGTATTATGATGCCTATTATCTAAGGGCATTAAAAATTAGGCGTTTGATAAGACAGGATTTTGACGAGGCATTCAAAAAGGTTGATGTGATTATGGGACCAACATCACCAATCTCTCCGTTTAAGATAGGCGAAAAAATAGATGACCCCTTAAAAATGTATCTTTGTGATATTTTTACAGTAACGGCTAATCTCGCTGGCATAGCCGGTATCTCTATACCCTGTGGTAAGACTAAAAATAATCTTCCTATCGGATTACAAATATTAGGGAAACCATTTGATGAAGTAACTATCTTACGTGTTGCTATGGCATTTGAGAAAATCCAATCGGGGAATTAGACTTCCAGCATTTCTTTTAACAAGCCGATAGTATAACCTAATCCATAAGATATTCTAACCGAAAGAAAAATAAGTTTCAGGTTTATAATAGCATTAATATTCTGGCTAAAAAATCTTAATGCTCTATAAAGCAATGTTCTTTTGGGAACAAAAGCAGTAGCATTGGCAGGCGGTGTTTCATAAACAGAATCTGGATAATGCCAGAAATCGTGAACTGCACCTTTTCCTCTCCGGAATGACATTCTTAAAAAACCAGTCAGGTTTTTTGGCGGCGGATGATATATCCATGTATCAGGAACGACCACTATTTTGTAACCGGCTTGCCTGACACGGTATCGTAAATCAGGGTCATCTCCGTAAATCAGGTTCTCGTTTTCCTGACCGATTTTTATAAATACTTCTTTTCTTATTGCCATTGCAGCGTGGGTTGCCATATCAGATTCAACCATCTCCGAAACTACCGGAAATTCTAAACGGTCAAATTCTTTACCACATTTCTTCTGAAACCGGTTGGCATCAGGAGGAATTAGTTGAGAAGCACCGCTTATACCAATTGATTTATCTTTAATAACCGGCTTAATTAGATTATCAATTATCCTGTTATTCCCCAATATGATATCGTCGTCAAAGAATACTATGATTTCAGCAGATGCCTGCTGGACACCTACATTATGAGCCCGAGAAGTAGGCGATACACCTCTGACAATAATCACTTCAAAATCATGGAATGTTTGTTTATTCAGGTCTTCTACTAATTTCGGTACATTCCCTTCACGATAGCCATCCAGAGAGGGGATAATTACGGAGACAGAAGGATTATCTTTTCGTTTGATAATTCGAACACCATTTTTTATCATTCTGCCTTTATTTTATGTAACAACACTTGGTTTGTCAACCAATATAATTCAGCACAATAATATAAAAAATTCTTGATTACTTTATCTTATACTGATATATTCAACCTTTATGACTATGTTTAAAATACTTAAAAAAGATATTTTTGGTGATTGTGTTTATCGGATAGTTATAGATGCGCCGAAAATAGCCCGGACCAGACGCGCCGGACAATTCGTCGTTCTGCGAATATATGAAAAGGGCGAGAGAATTCCGCTTACTATCTGTGATGCCGACACTATCAAAGGGACTTTGACATTAGTTTTCCAGGCAGTCGGCAAATCTACAATGCAATTGGGTAAAATGGAACCGGGCGATAAGATTCACGATGTCCTCGGACCTTTAGGTAAAGCGACTCACATTGAAAAATATGGAACGGTTTTATGCATCGGTGGCGGTATCGGTATTGCTCCGGTCTATCCGATTGCCCAGGCAATGAAATCAGCCGGTAATAAGGTTATTTCCATTATCGGTGCCCGTTCCAAAAACCTGCTTATCCTTGAATCTGAAATGCAAAAGGTTTCTGATGAATTACTCATATCTACTGATGACGGTTCATATTGCAGAAAGGGATTCACCTCGGATTTACTCAATGAGGTGATTAAACGTGGTGAAAAGATTGATTTGGTTGTAGCAATCGGACCAGTGCCGATGATGAAAGTGCTTTGCAATATTACTAAATCACACGGCATCAAAACCTTTGTTAGTCTTAATCCTATAATGTTAGATGCGACCGGTATGTGTGGTGTTTGTCGGGTAACGGTTGGTGGCAAAACCCAATTCGCCTGTGTTGATGGTCCTGAATTTGACGGCCATCAGGTGGATTTTGACGAACTCCAGAAACGATTACGAACCTATACAACACAAGAAAAAACAGCAGTAGAGGAATTCAAACATAGTCCGAGTTGTATAGACTTGGCTATTGAGGCGCAAAAACAAGCAAGATAACTTTAAGTAAACAGATTTAGCGGATTTATCAGATTAATCGTCCGACGCCATAGTCCTCCATCCTTCGCAGTGCGACGGAGGAGAATGGCTATGGACGACGGCGTCTG